>JAKLPX010000345.1 GCA_022013635.1 Candidatus Delongbacteria bacterium | reverse complement strand
TTTTTGCAGATTTTAAAAGATCTAAGGCTGTATGATAATGGGTTAAAGCCTTATCGTATTCGTTACTCTGCTTGTGTAAATTACCGAGTCTTATAAAAATATCAGCCTTTTTCGGATTTCCTTTTGCAAACTGCAGTAAATCCACTGATTCCAAAGCGTATTCGATGCTTTTTGAAACTGATATTTTTTCATAGACTTCGGACAAATGATTTAATATTTTAAATTTATCCTTGCCTGTCGTTTTGTCCAGAACATTTTCAAGTTCTTTAATCTGCTTCATAACTTCTCCTGGAGAATGAATTTTCAATAATTTATTTACTCCAAAACCATTTTTCAGATTGTTTCAAAACATCTTTTGTGATTGAATATTGATTCTCTATTTCCTTATAAACCAAATCGAATCCTTTAGATTCGAGAGTATTTTTTATTTTTTCGCACCTGTCTTTATCAAGATATTGATCTTTATAACTGTTTACGATAAAGAATTTCAGACTTTTCGCTCTTGAAAACATATTTTCGGAAACTTTTGAAATATCATAATCCGTACCGAATGCAATGACTCCTTTAATCAGGTTCGGATTGTTAAAAGCAACATCAAAAGCTACGGAAGTTCCC
This sequence comes from Candidatus Delongbacteria bacterium, assembly GCA_022013635.1. Taxonomy (GTDB): domain Bacteria; phylum UBA4055; class UBA4055; order UBA4055; family UBA4055; genus JAKLPX01. Next base: position 3,994 of record JAKLPX010000345.1, on the reverse strand, counting down.
TGATGCAATCCAAGCAGGTAAACATCTTTAATTTTATACTTAAGCTTCATCTGTTTTATCAGTTCGATGATATATTCTTCGCTTACTTTTTCAGATCTTTCGCTAACATCATTATTGATTTCGTCTATATTCCACCTGAATTCGCTGGCAAGTCCGATAGGAACGCTGTACGGCGCTTGCGGAACAACAAAGATAAATTCAGGAATGTCGAAATGTTTCCATATTTTTACCATTTGATTTTGGTTGCTCGAATGGCTGTGAAGACCTATGACCATTGTGTATTCTTTGTCCGGATAAAATGCGAGCGGTTTTGCAATCCTGCATTTTAAGAGAGTTTTAGCTTCGATGATGACATCTTCTCCTAAATTCTTGATAATCTGACCGATACTGTCTATTGCAGTTTTAAAGACCGGAGTATCCCTGACTTTATCGAAATCCGGATCTTTTTGGATGTAATTGAAATCAACAAAACCCATATCAATTGCCCTGAATAAAAATATTGAGCTTAGTTCCGGATTATCCATCAAAGCATAAGTACATGCAAGATTGTATGTGGAGATAATATCATAAACATTATGGCTCAGTAAGTAAAGATAATTTTGAGCGGCAGATTTATAGTCTTTACTCCAATATGCCTGATCGGCTTTGATCACATATTCTCTCAGGTCTTTCTCCAAAAAATCGCCGACATTTTTGTCCATCGGATCAATTTTTTCCGGACTTGACCAATCCTTAATTGATATTGCAACCTGTTTTGTTACCTGAGGTTCAGGTTTACAGCAGGAAATCAAAAGAAACACAACCGTCAGAATCATTATACTTTTCGTCTTCATAGCACTACCCCGCTATTTTAATTTATAATATTTTCGAATTTGCCCATGCTTATTTTCCCTACAATCATAATATAAACAATTTTCATAGCTTAATGCAAACTAAATTTATTAATTATTTAAGCCCATAGATTCTATTTATTAATAAAAGATCGCAGATACCGGCAGCCGTAACAGACTCGATAATAATCCGGGCTCTCAGAGCCGCACAAACATCGTGCCTGCCTTTGACAGATAACTCTTCTTCTTTTCCGGTAACGGCATTAATTGTCATCTGTGATTTTAATATTGAGGAAGGCGGTCTGAGAGCAGCTCTGAAAATAATCTGATTGCCGTTTGACAATCCACCCGTTATTCCGCCGCAGTTATTTGTCTTTGTTCTTCCGCTTAAATCAAGAAGCGTATCGTTATACTCGCTCCCTTTCATCCCTGCCGATTCAAAACCCTTTCCGAATTCAATTCCCTTCACGCTCGGTATGGAAAATACGAGATGGCTTATTACAGATTCGATTGAATCGAAAAATGGTTCGCCCAGACCGATAGGAACATTACAAACAAAACATTCGATTATTCCGCCGAGAGTATCACCTTCGGATATTGCTTCATTTAATTTGTCCTGATAATTCTGAGAACCGCCTATTTCAAGAATTCGTGTTTTTATTTCAATATCTTTTAATATTTTTTTAGCAATAACGCCTGCCGCTACGAGCCCAACAGTCAATCTGCCGGAGAAATGTCCGCCACCTCTGTAATCGTTAAAGCCTTTAAATTTTTTATCTGCCGCAAAGTCCGCTTGTCCTGGTCTTGGTTTGGTCTTAAATTGCTCGTAATCGCCTGATTCTCTGTTTTCATTATAAAATTCTATCATAATCGGAGAGCCTGTAGACCTCATATTAAAAACTCCGCTTTTAATATGAGGTATATCTTTTTCGATCCTTTTTGTTGTTCCTTTTTGTCCGGGCTGTCTTTTTGTTAAATCCGTCATAAAATCATCTTCGCATAATTCTATGCCGGGAGGACAGCCGCCCACGATAACGCCGACACTTTCTCCGTGTGATTCTCCAAAAATTTCTACTTTAAAAATTCTTCCGAAACTATTCATGATTAATTCTCCCTCGTGATAGACTTTAATTCTTCAAAAAAAGAAGGATATGACTTGTTCACGCATTGATAATTTTTAATTTTTAATCCGAATTTTGAATTTATAGCGGCAACCGCAAATCCCATTGCCAATCTATGGTCATTGTAAATATCGGGTTTTCCGTAAGATATCTCACTTTTTTCTATTTTGACGAACCCATCTTCGACCGATATTTTTGCGCCGGCTTTTCTTAGTTCCGATATGATTGCCGATGGTCTGTCCGATTCTTTATATTTAAGCCTTTCATAATTGTATATTTTACTGATACCTTTGCAATTGACGGCTAAAATTACCAGCGGAATAAACAGATCCGGATGATCTTTTATGTCTGCAGTAAATCCGTTCAGCTCTGATTGAACAACCTTGATTTCGTCATTTCCGGCAATTACCTTTGCGCCGGATTTATTAAGATATTTCAATATTGCAGAATCTGCCTGCAGGCTGTTCGGATTTAAATTTCTGATTTTAACTTCTCCTGCAATTGCTGCTGCGACAAAAAAAAACGCAGCTGACGACCAGTCGCCTTCAATATCAATCGTTCCTTCAATAAATTCACTGTTTCCTTTTATAAAGATTTCATTTTCTTCATTTATATTTATTTCAGCCCCGAACCTATTTAATAATTCAGCCGTCATTCTGATATACGGAAAACTTACTGGATTTTCTATTATTATTTTACTGTCGCCGTTGGCTTTTGAAAGCGCAAACAATAATCCGGTGATCAATTGCGAACCTGTTGGATTTTTAATAATTACTTCTCCGCACTTTAACGGACCCCGAACTGATAAATAATCCCTCTCAAGATAACATTTTGCGCCCAATCGTGATAATATATTGCAAACATGTTCGTTGTTTCTTTCGAGAAGTCTCTTTGAACCGTAAATTTTAAATTCTTCTTTTGATAAACTCAATATCGGCGCAAACATCCTCAGGCATAATCCCGATTCGTTGCAGTTTATTTGGGCATGATTGAATTTTTCGGCGCCGATAATTTTAAGATTATTACCGCTTCTCTCAACCTTTGCGCCTAAATCAATAATTGATCTCAAGACGGCTTTTGAGTCTTCGCACTCCGTATAATTAGTAATCACTGTCACATTTTTATTCAATAACCCAAGTGCCAGAGCTCTCTGAATATAGCTCTTGGACGGGTAAGCCGATATCTCTCCGCAAACACTGCCTTTACTTATAAATAAACTATCTCCCATCAAGTTCCTTAATAATTCTGCCTGATTCATGTTCTGCTGAATTTGAACTTATTTTAATCATTATATCCGCAACCGATAAATAATGATCTTTCCTTTCCTTAAACATTTTATCCAAGATTTCTGTTAAGTTTTTGCCAAATAATAACGGCCGCTTTGAAAGTTCGGTATGATTCAGCCTTGAATTAGCTAAATCAGGATCAATATCCAACAGTATTGTAAAGTAATTTTTCTTTATAATTTCCCTGTTCTTTTCCGATGATAAAGCTCCGGCTCCGATTGAAACTATTACATTGTCATTTTCTGAAATATCTGAAATAATTTCTTCTTCGATTTTCCTGAAAAATGCTTCTCCACGAGTCTGAAATATTTCGGAAATTTTCATTCCCGTTCTTTTTTCGGTTTCGTCATCCGTATCTATAAAATCCATTCCGTAATGATCCGCGATGTTTTTTCCGTAAGCTGTTTTTCCTGACCCGGTCGGGCCGGTTACAGCTATATTTCTTTTGGCTTTGAAGTCAATCAGTATCTTCTTAATATCTCTTGCGTCGGCTTTAATATCGAAAAACAGCTCAAAAGATTTAAGCGCTTGATTTATCAGCCACTCGTAGCCGTCAATATACCTTCGGCAATATTCCTTCAAATGTGAACTTCTGTAATTCGCGTCAAAAACTATTACACCTTCCAAATTATCTTTTATATCCTGTGAAATTTCTGGAACGGCTAATATAAGCAAAAAAGCATCGGATAAATTATTCTTTAGCCTGTTATATTCAATAAATCCGCAATCGAAATCCTTAGATATTTTTTCGGCTTTC
>JAKLPX010000344.1 GCA_022013635.1 Candidatus Delongbacteria bacterium | reverse complement strand
ATTGGAGGTAAAAATGAAAAAACTCTCTGTTCTTTTATTCGCTTTATTCGCGGTTTTTTCGCTTATAAGTTGCGGCCCGAACACTCAGACTGTAAAGGAAGATTCCGTAGATGCGAGTGAAGAAAATACGCATAAGGAAGTAAAAGCTGTCGAGAAAATTGTTTTATCCGATGAAAATATAAACGAAATCAAAAAGTATTCCAGCTTTGTACAAACCAAGAAAAAGCAAAAAAAATACAGGGAAATGATCGAATATATTAATCACATAATGCAGATTGATCCCGATTTTGATTACGCAAAAAATATTCTGCTTTTTTGGAGAGGCAACGGATACGAAGAGCTTGGAATAAAAGATTCCGCCAAAGTTGATTACGAAAGATTCTCCGAATTAAAACCGGATTACTCTCAGGTTTTGGTACAGCTTGATTACATTTATGTGACGGAAGGGAACATCGAAAAAGCAATTGAAATCGCCAAAAAAATGATTGAACTTGACTCTAAAGACAAAACCCTTCTGAAAAAAATCGGCAAATACTATTACCAGCTTGCCGAAAATCTGAAAGAGGAAGATCCGAACGACCCGGAAATTGAGGAAAATGCTTCCTGCGCAATTGATTGTTTTGAAGAATATATTGAAAGCTGCCCGGAAGATGAAGAGATAAATAATCTTCTGACATTCCTTATATCTAAATTTTTGGATCAGCAAGCGCTGAAGGTCAAGCTTGAATGCAATTTGAAAATGAACCCTGACGATCTGAAAACAATCGAAAGACTTTCCATGATTTATTATGACGAAGGTAACGGCTCCAAAGCCGCCGATTTGCTTGAAAAATTGCTTGAACAGCAACCCAATAACCTGAAAGCGATAAAAAGGCTTATTAAAATCAACAAAACCAATATTGAAAAATCAATTTTTTACAATCAAAGGGCAATGAAACTTGATGATGCCAATGAAATATACAATATCAATCTTGCAAAGCTTTATGTCGAGAAAAAAAGATTCGCAGACGCAAGGTCCGAATGTATAAAAGCCCGTACAAAAAATTCAAAAAATATGAATATTTTCAAAGCATGGGCTTCCATTTATACTGAAAGTATCGGAGCTTGCGAAGTAAATATTGAATACCAGGATAAACTCGTATTTGTAATTTCTTACGGTCTTTATGAAACAGCTAACGACACAAGAAGGCTTCACGCTATGAAAGAGAGCGGACAAGTTCCCTGTAAATCTGATTTCTTTACAAATAAAAATACCAGATTGCCGACCAGAGAATGTTATAAATGGATAAATACCGAATGGGACGAAGTTAAGTATATCGAAACATTCTTAAAAGCATTGTAACCGGAACTGTTTATGAACGGGAGATTGATACATATAGGTTCGGATCACGGCGGTTTCAAATTAAAGGAAATCCTGATTGATTTTCTTAAAGAAAAAGAATACGAGATCAACGATCTGGGAACTTTTTCGGAACAATCGGTTGATTATCCCGAGTTCGGCAGAAAAGTCGGTTATGCCGTTTTAAAAGACGGATATTTCGGAATTATTATATGCGGTACGGGCATAGGAATATCTATTTCAGCTAACAGGCTCATGGGAATCAGAGCCGCTTTATGTCATAATATCGAATATGCAAAACTCGCAAGAGAACATAATGACGCTAATATTCTTGCCTTAGGCGGCAGATTTTTAGATGAGCTGAAAGCGAAAGCTATTACCGAGATGTTTTTAACTACAAATTTCGAAGGCGGCAGGCATCAGAAAAGAGTTGAGTGTATTGATAAAATTTAAAATTCAGCAGGAGTGTAAAATGAGCATTTTAGAACAATTCGATCCTGAAATCTTCCGGACGATAGAAAATGAAAAGAGAAGACAATGCGATAAAATCGAACTTATAGCATCCGAAAATTTCGTTTCCAAAGCGGTTCTTGAAGCTCTCGGTTCCGTAATGACGAATAAATATGCCGAAGGCTATCCCGGCAAGAGATATTACGGCGGGTGCGCCAATGTTGACGAAGCCGAAACCATCGCTATCGAAAGAGCAAAAAAACTTTTCAACTGCAGATGGGCTAATGTTCAGCCGCACAGCGGATCGCAGGCTAATATGGCTGTTTATATGACTCTCGCCGAGCCTGGTGATACTCTCATGGGAATGAATTTATCAATGGGAGGACATTTAACTCACGGTTCACCTGTAAATTTTACAGGAAGATTGTATAATATCGTTCCTTATGGTGTAAATGAGAACGGATTTATAGATTATGACGAGCTTGAAAGATTGGCTTTGGAATGTAAGCCGAAGATTATTATAGCCGGAGCATCTGCATACCCGAGATTTATTGATTTTAAACGATTCAGGGAAATTGCGGATAAAGCGGGAGCTTATCTTGTTACCGATATGGCTCATATTGCAGGTCTCGTTGCTGTAGGATTGCATCCGTCACCTCTGCCGTATTCTCATGTCGTCACGACTACCACTCATAAAACATTGAGAGGACCGAGAGGCGGTATGATACTTTCTGATTTTGAAGGCGGAGAAATTCTGTTGAAAAATATGCAGAGCCCTAAAACCTTAACAGATGCTTTGGATTTTGTAATTTTTCCCGGAATACAGGGCGGTCCGTTAGAACACGTCATAGCCTCAAAAGCGGTTTCATTCAAAGAAGCATTACAGCCTGATTTTAAAGACTATCAGCAGAGGGTTCTTGATAACGCTCAGGCTTTATCTAAAGAGCTTATGAGACTCGGATTTAAAGTTGTTTCTGGCGGAACTGACAATCATATTGTTTTACTTGACCTGAGCGATAAGGAAGTTTCCGGTAAAGGTCTTGAAAAGGCTCTCGAATCTGCCGGTATTACAACGAACAAGAACATGGTGCCTTTTGACAAGAGGAAGCCGATGATAACCAGCGGTGTAAGATTGGGAACTCCTGCGGCTACTACGAAAGGTTTCACAACGGATGATATGAGAACAATAGCCAACATGATAGCCCGTGTTGCAAACGACCATAAAAATGAAGATTTATTAGCTGAAATTAAAGACGAAGTAATATCTTTAAGCACCAAATATCCGCTTTATGATTAATATTATATAGAATTATTTTTAAAGGTATTAGGTATGAACAGAATAACACAGCATCCCGTGCTTGAAGTCAAATCAAGACAGGAAGTAGGTTTTACTTTTGACGGTATCGCTTACAAAGGTTTTGAAAACGAACCGGTCAGTTCGGCATTATTCGCGAACGGAATTAAAGAATTTTCAATCCATAAAAAAGACGATGCGCCTCAGGGAATATTTTGTGCGAACGGACAATGTTCACAATGCACCGTAATTATTAATGGTATGCCGTTTAAATCCTGCGTTACGCCGCTGAAACAGGACATGGATATCATAACTTTAAGACATGTTCCAGAACTTCCTCACGACGATAATGCTGATTTCGACCAGAAGATTGAAGTGATTAAAACTGCCGTCTTGATTATCGGTGGCGGACCTTCTGGATTGACATCCGCACTGGAACTTGCTGAATTGGGTTTTAATATCGTGATTGTGGAAGATAAAGACAAACTTGGCGGAAAACTTCTTCTTCAAACACATAAATTCTTCGGCTCACAGGAAGACAGTTACGCAGGGATGAGAGGTTTTGAGATAGCGGAACTTCTGGAATCGAAGATCCTCAAAAATAAAAACATTACAGTTCTTTATGAAAGCAGCATAGTCGGAGTTTATAAGGACAAAAAAGCCGGCGTTTATAAAAATAACGGGAAATATTCATTGATAGATTTTGAAGGAATGATTGTGTCTGCCGGTGCGAGAGAAAAGAGCCTTGTTTTTCAGGGCAACGATCTTTCCGGTGTTTATGGAGCAGGCGCTTTTCAAACTCTGGTAAACAGAGATATGATCAAATCATCCGATAAAGTGTTTATTGTAGGCAGCGGTAATGTAGGTCTTATAGCCGCATATCACGCTTTGCAGGCCGGGATCGGAGTTGTAGGAATAATTGATATTATGGATAATGTTTCAGGCTACAAAGTTCATGCGGATAAAATAAGACGGATGGGTGTTCCGATTCATCTGAAAACTACCATTCTCGCAGCTTTCGGTCACGAGAAAGTGGAAAAAGTAACGATAGCGGAGGTTGACGATAACTGGAATCCTTTACTGGAAACCGCGAAAACTTATGAGACGGATACTCTTTTGATAGCAACTGGACTTACCCCTGCGGATGAATTTTATGATACTGCAGACAGATTCGGTTTTAAAGTAATCAAAACAGGCGATACGGATGAGATAGCCGAAGCCAGCTCGGCAATGTTCGGCGGAAGAATTGCAGGATTGAAGATGGCAAAATTACTTGGCAAAGATATTGATATTGACCCGTCTTTTTATGAAAAGTCTGAAATATTGAAATCAAAACCCGGAGAGGTATTTAATCCCAAAACGATTGTGATAAAAGAAAATTTCACTCCTATCTTTCAATGCTTCCAGGAAATACCGTGCGACCCATGCGTTACCGTCTGCCCGAAAGGCTGTATTTCTCTTAAAGGAAAGTTCGGAAATATTTTGGATATACCTGAATACACCGTTGATGAATGCAGTAACTGCGGTCTATGCGTAGCAGTCTGTCCCGGACTTGCCGTATCTCTTGCCAGAAAAATTGACGAAGAAACTGCCGAAGTAATTTTACCTCATGAATATATATTGAATTTTATTACAGGCGATAAAATTGACATAACCGATATTGACGGAGAAATCCTTGAAAAAGCCGAAGTTATTCACACCAAATTCAACAAGAAATATAAAACACATCTCATTACGGTAAAAATGTCATTAAAGAATGCCCATAAAGCGATTGGCATAAGAATGCAGGATAAGAAAATAACAGAGCATTATCACGATACATTATTGAATTTTTTACCTGAAAACGGGATAGTCTGCAGATGCGAAAGAGTGTCTGTAAAGGAAATTATTGATTTCATCAGGGAATTTAAGGTAAGAGACATAAATCAATTAAAGCAGATCAGGGTCGGAATGGGCGCTTGCGGATCCAAAACCTGTTCGATTTTACTGCCGAAAATATTTAAGCAGGCAGGTATTGATTTTACCAAAGTCTCTTTGGGTACTTTAAGACCGTTAACAGTAGAAGTGCCTATGAATTCTTTAATTGATAAACAAGGAAATTGAATATGAAACACTTTGATGCTATAATAATCGGAGCCGGAAGCGTGGGTCTTCCATTGAGTTACTATCTGTCTCTGAAAGGTAATGATGTAGCCGTAATTGATAAAAATCATTCTTACGGAAGAGGCGAGAACAGAGCTGCAATAGGCGGTATCAGAGCGACTCATTCAGATCCTGCAAAGATAAAGATATGTCAGCTGAGCATTGACATTATAAAAGACATTGAAGAAAGTCACGGCATAAGTGTTAATTGGATTGAGGGTGGTTACCTTTACCCGATTTTTGAGGCAGAAAAAGAAAAATCACTAAAGGAACTTTTGGTAAAACAAAAAAGCTACGGACTTAATATTGACTGGATCAGTCCTGAAGAAATCATAAAACTTGTACCGGGCATAAATCCGAACGGACTTCTCGGAGGCACATATTCTCCGCACGACGGATACGCGTCTCCGTTAAAAACTGCAGGCGCTTATTACAAGCTGTCATTAAAAGCAGGAACAACATTTTATTTTGATGAGGAAGTCGTTTCAATGCAAAGAGACGGAGATAAAATTACATCCGTTAAGACAGATAAGCGGGAAATTACTGCCGATATATATATTAATGCAGCCGGCGGTTACGCCCGCGAGATCGGTCAGATGTGCGGTTTGGATTTACCTGTCTATCCCGATTCTCATGAAGCAGGCGTTACAGAACCTGTAAAACATTTTTTTAAACCTATGGTTGTTGATCTGAGAAGCGATAATCAAAGCGCGAATTTCTATTATTATCAGAACGAAGACGGACAGATATTATTCTGTGTTACTCCCGAGCCAAGCATCCTCGGAAAAGATGCCGACAGCACTTCGGAATTCCTTCCTTTAATCTCAAGAAGAATGATCGCATTACATCCGAGATTAAAGAATATAAGAGTAAGAAGAACCTGGAGGGGGATGTATCCTATGACTCCCGACGGATTCCCTATTGTCGGAAGACCGAAAGACATTTCAAACATGTTCCTTGCAGTCGGAATGTGCGGACAGGGATTCATGCTTGGTCCCGGTTTAGGAAAGATCATTTCCGAAATAATCGTCAATAAAACCGATAAATACAATCTTATTCTTGATCAGTTAAGCTTATACAGGAAGTTCGAAGGGAACGAGATGCTGAAGTAAAAAAGGGCAGTTTAAAACCGCCCTTTTTCTTATTTTACGCTTTCAACGAGTTTTTTAAATCCTTTAGTATCTTCCACTGCCATTGAAGCAAGCACTTTTCGATCCAGTTCAATATTATTAACAGTAAGTTTATGCATAAACTCCGAATATGACATACCGCTTAATCTTGCTGCTGCATTAATTCTGATTATCCACAACTCTCTGAATTTTCTTTTTTTAACTTTTCTGTCTCTGTAGGCGTACTGACCCGCCTTCTTGGTCGCGTCGTAAGCTGCTTCTAAAAGCTTACTCCGTCTTCCCCAATAACCTTTTGCGGCTTTTAAAACCTTTTTCCTTCGGTTACGGGAGGCTACTCTTGTGTTAGCTCTTGGCATTCTTTCTCCTTTGATTTAGGGTAATATCAGCTATTGCCCGGTAATTAATTGTTTTACTCTTTTTGTTTCAACTGCAGATAAGATACCGCCTCTTCTGAGTTTTCTTTTTCTTTTTTGCGACCTGTTTGAGAGTAAGTGACTTGTGAAAGCGGAGCCTTTTTTTACTTTACCGCTCGCCGTCAATCTCATTCTCTTTCTCGCCGCCCTGTGCGACTTAATTTTTGGCATTTACAGTTACTCCTGTTCTCGTTTTATTGTGGCGTTATTTCTTTGTCAATATCATAGAAATTCTTCTTATGCCTTCCTGCTCTATATTTTTATCCATCTTCGCAATATCCTCTAAAAAACCGAAAAAAGCTTTCAGCAGCTGCAATCCCATATCTTTGTGAGCTATTTCTCTGCCTCTGAACTGAAGAAATACTTTGACTTTATTTCCTTCTTCAAGAAATTCTCTCGCTTTTTTAGATTTTATCTCTATATCATGATTGTCTATATTCACAGACATTATTCTGATCGTTTTCAGCGACACTGTATGTTGTTTTTTCTTGTTTTCCTTTTCTTTCTTCTGAAGTTCGTAGCGGTATTTTCCGTAATCAATTATTTTGCATACAGGCGGTTTTGCATTCGGCGCTATTTCAACCAAATCTAAACTTTTTGCCGCCGCCATTTCATTTGCCTCTTTTGAACTTATTATTCCAACTTGCGCTCCGTTTTCGTCAATCAACCTTACTTTTTCGTAAGTAATCATTTCGTTTATCGGAAGATCAATATCGTCTTTCTTTTTGACGGGGAAGGTTTTTTTAATATTTCACCTCTTAATTAATTTTATAATTCTAATTTATAGCCTTCAGGAAGTATTCTTTTTTCTCTTTCTTCTTCAATTTTATTAACAAATGAATCAAATTCGAATTCTCCGATATTTCCTTTTTTATGCTGTCTTACGGTAAATTTTCCGGTTTCTTTTTCTTTATCGCCTATAACAAGCATGTAAGGTATTTTTTTTACAGCCTCAGCTTCTCTTATCTTGTATCCTACTTTTTCTGACCTGTCATCAAATTCCGCTCTGAAACCATCTTTAATAAGTTTATCATAAACTTCTTTGGCAAAGTCGTTAAACCTGTCGCTAACCGGTATTACCGATACCTGAACAGGCGCCAGCCACAAAGGGAAAAAACCTCCGAAATGCTCAATTATTATACCCAAGAATCTTTCTATTGATCCGTAAAGAGCCCTGTGAATCATTACAGCTCTTTTTTTATCTGAGTTTTCGTCAATGTATGTTACATCAAATCTTTCGGGAAGGTTCATGTCAAGCTGAATTGTACCGCACTGCCATTCTCTGCCCAAGGCATCGTGTATCTTAAAATCAATTTTAGGACCATAAAAAGCGCCGTCTCCCTCATTCACTTTATAGCCTTCGCCATAAGAATCCAGAGCATCTCTGAGACCGATTATTGCAATTTCCCAAGCCTCGTCTGTTCCTATAGATTTTTCGGGTCTTGTGGACAGTTCAAGATGATAATCGAGACCGAAAGTCTTATAAACCCTTGCAAAAAGTTTTATTACTCCGATTATTTCCTGTTTTATATGTGCCGGAGTCATGAATATATGGGCATCGTCCATGTGGAAAGCTCTTACTCTGAAAAGTCCCGATAACGCACCGCTGAATTCGTTCCTGTGGTCAAGTCCGATTTCCGACATCCTGACGGGAAGGTCTTTGTATGAATAAAGTTCCGAATTGAACAAAAGTATCCCGCCGGGACAGTTCATCGGTTTAATCACAAACTGATCGCCCTCAATTTCGCTGGTAAACATGTTTTCTCTATAATTCTCCCAGTGACCAGACTTTTCCCACAATGATCTTTTCATAACAACGGGTGTCTTTATTTCTTTATAGTCATCTTTTGCGTGCTCTTCTCTCCAGTATTCGATCAATTTGTCAAATATAATTAGACCGTTATGCTTATAAAAAGGCGATCCGGGCGCTTCAGGAAAAAAAGCGAACAGATTAAGTTCTCTTCCAAGCCTGCGGTGATCTCTTTTTTCAGCTTCTTCTCTGATTTTTAAGAATAAATCCAATTCTTCAGAAGTTGGAAAACTGATTCCGTATATTCTTTGGAGCATGGTATTTTTTGAATCTCCGCGCCAATATGCCCCTGAAGATGATAGTATTTTGAACTTTTTTACCATCGCAGTATTTAATAAATGCGGTCCCCTGCAAAGATCTGTGAATTCGCCGTTGGAATACATTGAGATGATTTCGCCTTCAGGTAATGCTTCTATAAGTTCGACCTTGTAAATTTCATTTCTTTCTTTAAAATATTTTAAAGCTTCGCCCCTAGAAACCTCTTTCCTTTCGAATTTCTGATTCTCCTTAATAATCTTCTGAACTTCTTTTTCGATAGACGCCAAATCGTCGTCTGAGAAAGGTTCAGCTTCAAAATCATAATAAAATCCATGTTCGATTGCAGGACCTATGGCAACTTTAATGTTCGGGAAAAGCCTTACGACTGCCTGAGCCATTATATGAGAAGTAGAGTGCCAATAGACTTCCTTACCTTTTAAATCGGAGAATTTAAGGAAATTTATCTCTGAATCCGCATTCAATTTACAATTTAGATCGCATAATTTCCCGTTGATCTCAACAGCGAGAACTTCTTTCGCAAAACTCGGGCTGATATTTTTTGCGATCTCAATTGCGGAAATTTGTTCCGCATACTCTTTTATAATCCCGTCGGGAAATATTATTTTAATCATAGCTCAATTTCTTCTTTGTTACACTTCATTTTTCCTAAGCTCGACAATATATATTTTATTAGTCCTCAAGTCAAGAAAAACATTCCGAAATTTTTATGCTT
>JAKLPX010000343.1 GCA_022013635.1 Candidatus Delongbacteria bacterium | reverse complement strand
CAATGGTTTTCCAACATCCTGTCTTGTCGCTTCCGATGCGTTCGATTATTCCCATTTTTTTTAGTTCTTGAATATGTCTTTTTATGGTTGAAGTAGAATAACCTGTTTTGTCGGCAAGTTCTCTATAATTTGCTTTAGGATTTTGTTTTAAACATTGCAAGATGTTTCTTTTTACAGGGTCATTTACAGGGTCATTTACAGGGTCATTTACCGGGTCAACAAACAAAATGTGCATTTCCCGGTTTTTCAAGATATGGTTTTCGCCAAGCAATAAGTTTTCGAAAAAACGCAGTAAAAATTCATTGTTAGCGTTAATACCCCTCACATGGTTTTTGTAATTAGCTCTTACCAATGCATTTCGAAAATACCACGAATAATCTGCAAACAGATCGTTGTTTACTTTAAAACCAAATGTACGCAAATATTTTATTAAAAAAACGGATGTTGTTCGCGTATTGCCTTCACCAAAAATGTGAATTTGCCAAAGGTATGAAATAAAATGTACTATGTGTTCTATAACTTCTTGCGGACTTAATCCTTTATAGCTAAACTTTTTCTCTTGTTCAAAATCGTATTCCAATGTAGCTTTCAAGCTCTCGGCACTTCCGTATAAAACCGTTTCGCCATTTAGAACCCACTCTTGTTTAGTGATGTTATAATCTCGGATTTTGCCTGCAAGTTTGTAAATGCCTCGAAATAACCTGCGATGAATAGAAATGTATTCTGCCGGTGAAAATGTAAATGTTTGTTCACTCAAAATTTCTGTAATTCGCGCTGAAACTTTATCTGCTTCTTCAGTACGGGTTTCGTCATTTTTTACCGGATGTTGTATGTAATAACTGTCTATTCTTTGTTTTACTTCTTCAATGGTGATGTCACCTTCAATGTTTAGTCTCGCAGTATCTATGAGATAGTCAGACGGTTTTAGCCCGTCAACCTGCTGCAATCCAATAGCCGTTTTCCAAACTTTTGCTTTTTCTGCTTTGTTTGGTTCACCCTGCCTTATGTAATCTTCAAAATTATCCATTTAGCGAATTTAAGATATTAACAATTTCAAGTCAAGTCAAAAGTCGGTTATTTGAACGAAAGGCAAAAGATCCTTCATTTTATCGGTTATCAGTTTAAGCTTATTTCCGGGTCAAGCTTTAATTGGCGATATTTAGCCGATTTACGCCATTGCATTGGCTTTTTTCGGGTGATATTGAGTATCGCATTGGCGGTTTCTTGTTGGTTGTGGGATGCACATCTATAGACAAATAATACAGAAGTGATTCTGTATTATTTGTCAAAGTTTTTCCTCGCGAACACGAGCACATGTCCGTCGGGATCGAGGCTGTAAGCCGCTTCGTCTCCCCAGTCCCTGTCTAAGAGCGGACTTAGTTCTTTTGCTCCGTTCAAGACCGCACGGCTGTGGTAGGATTCAGGATCGGTTACATGAAGATAGATTTCGGCTCGCGGAATCCCTCTGGCTTTGTCAGGATCGGGCAGATTATCACCGAGCAGGCTTTTTATTCCTGCCGAAGGCATAAGACCGAGAACGGTTTCTTCGTTGAGTTTGAATTCAGTCATTCCGGGTACATCCAGCACAGGAGGTATCAATAGAACTTTTTCATAGAAAGTTGCGCTTGCTCTCTGATCGGATACATATAATATAATATTAGTTTTCATATCCAATTCTCCAATTTAAGGTTCGGGATTCTTTGCTGAAACTTTATGCGAGACAGTCGATTTTAAATTTATAAAATCTTTCTTAAGTGCCTTAATATTTCTCTTTCAACTTTATCAAACTCAGGAAGATCATGTATAAATCGCTACTTTAATTGTTTCTGTTTCAATATTCTGCATGATACTCCACTTAGTTTTTATTTTTCCGGTTTTTGGTAATTCTGTATCTAACAAAACGACAGAGTTCGTCTTTAAATTCTCTAAGTCTTTAATTATGATCGTTTTAATTTCCAATAATTCCAAAAGATATCCGAGCCGTTTTATAACTGCCTGTGAATTAAATTTAATAATGTATTCCAAAAGTAAATCGAACTTAATCTGATCTCGGGAAATGTAAATTGCTCTTGCTATTTCAACAATACCTCCCGCATAATCAGGCTTGAACAGACAATCAACGATGGTTTTTTCCAAGTCAGAGCAGAATACCTTGTTATAATTATCTATCCATATTTTCTTGGACTGTACCCGATTTAGCGGAGATGTAACTAAGTACATTTTCTACCTTCTGCTTTTTTGCACAAATTTAACACATTTTTCTGTCTAAAAAAAGTGTACTCCTATAGCTGTTGTTAGCTACTGCAAATTTTGGTTAACCAAGTTCAAAAGTCGTTACACCGAAGATTCGATCTATGGGTAAATCAGGTTTTTCCCCTCTGTACATGCGGGCTGTTTCGAACGAGACAGTCATATTGTGCCGCTCAGCCAAATCAATTGCCCGTGAATTTACCGCTGGCGTGTCCAGGAAAATCGGGGTATCGGCTGGGGCGTGCGCCTTCAATGATATGAACAAACGTTCTGCCAAATCCGGGCTGTCGGCAAATAATGGGCCTATTTTATATCCGGAACGACACTTGCGAAGAACGCCATAGCCTGCCAACACGCTATTTTGAAGAATGCCCAGTGCTGTACTTTGGGGTTGGTCTATCCAGCACTTCAGGAATTGCCTTCGATAATCGGGAAAAAACGGTTTGTCGTATTCGCATATTTTATCAAAAGGGATCGTGGACAATCGGACAATCATCGAGTCAGTCGGAAAAACCCCGCCACCGGATCCCTGATATCTGATATTTCTATAAGCCAATTTAAATCCTGACTTCCTGTAATTGTCCTGTTGAGCAACTACTCCATCAAGACCAATCGTATAATCTGGCAGGTACGCAAGACCGGCATTCCATATCTGAATGCCGTAGCCCCTGCCGCGGTACTCTGGTTTGACTATGTAAAAACCCAGAAAGCCGAAGGAACTGCCGTACTTAACGACTGAAATCGTTGCAATGGGTTCATCTCCAAGGAATCCTATAAAAAAGCCGTTCGGATCAGTTAAATGAAAACAATTCGCATCGTATAAGCCAGGGTTCCATCCTTCTACCGCGGCCCAGTTGATAGCGATATCCATTTCTTGTCGAGTCATCACTTTGATTGTGTACCCACTCTTCTGCATAATCCTCCCTTTATATGAATTTCTTTTTGTAGTCTGATGTATTTTCTGTTTAGTTAGCTTTTATTCCTTTAGCACAAATCTAAACAATAGTGCATGAATTAGCACCGAAACAACAACAGTGGCAATCCACCAGATAATAGGATCAGATAATCCGTTTGCGGTTACAAAGTAAGCCGCATAGATGGAAATGGCGAATTGAAGACTTGCTATGACCAGTCCAGGATTCCATTCTTTACATCGTACACCTTGAAAATATGTGTAAAACAGTTAATAACACTAAACACAATAATAAACAGACCAAATCCAATGTTAATAAGCGATAGAACACCAAAAACAATAAAGGCTAACCCTAGAACAGGAGTGATCTTTGCCCAATTCTGATCTTTTGACAACTGTTGGATTATCATTTCCCACCTAACATAATTTATTTAGCTGCTTTGTCATGAATATGAATTTAGTGAATTAAATATGCCATGTCAAGAACTTAATATATGAAATATTAGGATTGGCTCTACCGTTTAATCTTCATATTATCAGGTTATACTGCATCCTAAGTTTACCGGAATTAGCACTTTACATCATAATCATACGCTATCAATTCTATCCTGTCTTTTAAAATATACATTCTGTTGTCTTTAAAGATCATCTTGTCTTTATTTGTTAAAAAAATCAAGATTCTTTCTTATTTAAAACACACCGTCTTTTCCTGCGGCGTAAAAATGATGTTTGCCAATGACATCAGCGTTCACCCACCAGAAATACTGGTACTGTGGCGCAGGATCGGTAGTTGTGTCAAGCCGGGTTGATTCGTCTACCCATTCCGATGGTATGAGCTGAACGCCAATCCACCTGCCTTTATTCAGAAACAACCGCCCGAATTTGGCAAAGTCAATCGCCCGTCCATTGGGAGTTGGCCGTGAACAGGTGCGCCCACTGCCATATGACTATAAGCAGGACAACGAAACTAAATACGCCGAAGAAGGTTCTCTTCATTAGCTTTTTCATCTGTATCCTCTTTCACGATTTCCTGAAGCAACCCAACTTATAGATATTTACTTTTTTGGAAATCTTTTTTTAATTTCTTGTTCGCCATATAACAGTAAGGGCAGATTTTTTCCAATAATCTACAAATGTAATAAAGTAAATTCAATTTTTTGCAGTTTCTGGTATAATTGCATGTCGGACATCTTGTTGCGCAATGTTTAACAGAATTATTAGTTTTGTTTACATTCATTTTATTATTCTTCCAGCTAACATATTTTATTCAGTTGTTTTGTTATTAATTCTCAATTCTCTTTCCTTTTCAATTCATTTTTTTAAGCTGTTTTTTAATTCAAACCTAATGGAGCCTTTTTATCACCTATGTCAAGATTATAATGATATACCATAATCTTTCTTTTATTCTCAGGACTTTATATCCATATTTATTAGAACTAGATTATAAGTAATTCCTGACAATATTACAAATGAATTATTATCTATTTCATTTCCTGTTGGTTGAGGGATGCTTTCTGAAAAGTTAAAATATGTGAATCTTGTTATAACAATTATCTAAAATTATGTATTATTCCATAAATAAAGGTT
>JAKLPX010000342.1 GCA_022013635.1 Candidatus Delongbacteria bacterium | reverse complement strand
TTTTTTGTATCATGGCTTTTTTACAGCAGTAAAGTAGATAAAATGAAATCCAGCTACGATTTTAAGGTTGAGTTGATAAAAGGAAAGATTGATTATCTTCAGGATAAGAACAAAATTCTGGAAGATAAGCTGGCAAGGATCAAAGAGTTTGTCAAAACTGACGAAGAATCAGGAAAAGCTCCGGAAGAGAAGTGATATAATCTATGCAAAACGGAAATGCAACTGCATTGTAAGAAGTTTTATTGATTTTGCATTCTATTCAGACGCAATGCTCTCAATCTTTCTATTCATTTCTGCGCTAAAGACATCTCTGTCTGGATTATCATCGTAAAAAATAGTCCTTTCTATTTTTCCCGTATCCTCAAAGCTTAAAATTATGGATTCGAGATAAAAATGTTTTGATTTAGATTCGGGATTGTAGAGATGATCTCCGCATAACGGGATACCGATATCAGACAGCATGACGCGGATCTGATGCATTCTGCCTGTAATAAGCCTGATTAATACATGATAACATCCGGGATGTTTCGGAGTTTTTTCGATGGCGAGGATGTCAAGAAATGAAACCATTCCGCCTCTTTTTACGATCCTGCTTATTTTTCCTTCTACTTTTATATATCTTTTATGCGTTCCCAACAGGCATTCGGTATATTCTAACTTCGTCTCAATTCGCGCAATGTAATATTTATCGAATTTTTTACTCTTGATTTCATCGTTGTAAAAATTTACCGTTTTAGGATCAAAAGCTATTAATATTAAGCCTGAAGTTATTCTGTCGAGCCGATGCGGGAAATAAATATTTTCTTTATGCAGTAATTTTTTTAAAACGGCTTCAAGCGATGTGCCTTTAATATCGTTGCTTAATTGAGTAGCGATGCCGGCAGGCTTGTAAACAAC
Organism: Candidatus Delongbacteria bacterium; assembly: GCA_022013635.1. GTDB lineage: Bacteria > UBA4055 > UBA4055 > UBA4055 > UBA4055 > JAKLPX01. The sequence continues at coordinate 2,377 of JAKLPX010000342.1, read as the reverse complement.
CGCTTCGCTATCGGTTTTATATAAAACCTTAATTTTATTTTCGAGCTCTTTTTCCATTAGAATTTCCTTATTTTCCAGGTATCCGGAGTATTTTTATTAATTATTTCAAGATCAATATGGTACTTGAAAGGTTTTACGCCTCTTGCTTTAATGTGTTCAACCATAGTTCTTAATCCGTCTCTAAGCCTAATCTTAGGGGAATAATCGAAAAGCCTTCTTGCCTTGTCTGCGGAACAATTAGCGAGATAAACCTCCTGAGGTCTGGACTTTTCATAGACAGGATCAAGATTAAAGCCGATAATGTCGGCTATAGTTCCTGCAAGCTGATTTATAGTGATGAATTCGTCATCAGGGCCAATATTTATCACTTCGCCAACCGCTTCTCTTTCAAAAGCGAGCTTAAAGAGAATATCTATATCGTCCTGAATGAAACTGAAACACCGTTTCTGCTCGCCGTCTCCGTAAATTATCGGCTGTCTCCCCTGCATCATAAGATTTATCATTATGCTTGCAACATTGCGGTACGGATCGTCATATTTCTGCCTCGGTCCGATAATATTATGCGGAACTGCTATCACGAAATCCATTCCGTGAGTATTGCAGAGATTTCTTAAAAAAAGCTCCGAACTGTACTTGCCGATTCCGTAAGGATCCTGCGGTTTCGGAATCATATCTTCTGTAAAAGGTACTTTATCCTGAGTTCCGTATCTTGCCATTGACGAGCAAAAAACGAAACGATGGGCTTTATTTGCTATAGCTGCTGTTATAAGAGAAACGGAAGATTGCACAATATTTTTTGTAACGAAGAAGGGGCTGAATACGCTTAAACCTTCATAAGCCGTTGCCGCGCAGTGAAATATGATGCCGCAGTCTTTTGTTATCTTTACTATGGAATTGTGATAATTCAAATCGTACTGATAAAATTCAACTTCAGCAGGGACATTGTCAAGGTATCCTCCGATCAGATTGTCGCATCCCGCAACTTTATATTCCTCGGCAATGAATGCTTCAGCGAGGTGGCTTCCCAAAAATCCGGCAGCGCCGCTAATAAATATCTTAGGTTTTTTCTTCAACTGACTACCTTTAAATTTAATATGTTTTTTCTGATATTCTCCAGTCTTTTTATTTTCTGCATTTCGGGATAATTCTCAAGCATTGAAAGAAAATTTTTATACCAGAAAATAAAATCCTCATGCGCCATATAATTTTTCAGACCTTTCTGCTTAAAATACCATGGTTTGAACCCGGAATAGTGGCATCCGCAAAGGTACTTGAAGGCCGGATAACCGTTAAACGAGCTGAATCTGATGTCTATACTGTGCCATTTTCCCGACCATCTGGTCGTAAAATACTGCATATCGGGCCATTTAAAAAGATTCCCGACAAGTTTTTTTATTTCGGGTTTTTCAACATCCCGCATTATACTCTCAAGCTCTTCAGCATTCGTATCAAAAACATAGATTGAGCCGTTCAAGCCGAGATTTGACTGATCATACAGAGGTCTGTCCGTTATTTCTTTCGGGATCGGAGAACCGTGCTGAGCTGTAGGTTCATAAATTTTATGCCAGTTCCATTTCCCTTCTTTCTCAATTGAATCCGGATGGATGTAATTACCGTTTTCATCCCACTCAAGGCAATTTGATTTCATCTCATTAAGCATACCGGCGGGCGTTTTTATATTGAATAAAGCATCGTAATGCCTGATAGGATAGACATCAGCGTCAAGAATGCAGACTTTTTCGTAATTCAAACCGTAATTTCCGTCATGTCCCAAAAGAAGAGAGTTAAGTCTGGTAAACCACAGCGGTCTGTCTTCTCTACCTTTTCTTTCTTTATGCGGCACGAAAATTCTTTTTACTCTGATAACATGATCATAGATTATTTTCAAAGGTCTGATCGTGTCTTCGTCAATTTCATCGGTTACCATGCAGACTGTATCTGCCTGCGAGTTCTGTATCTTCAGCCCATAAGCAAGTAATAGGGCGGACGCAAGATAACTGTCGTTCATCATCAAAAATGTAACGAAAGCGAACCTTGAAGAATCATCCGGCCGTTTCATATTATTGGGAACTTTAAATTTAGAAAAAAAATCTTTCATTGAATTGACCTTAAATAATCTTCAAGTATCACCTGTGCAGCCAGCATATCAATCTTTTCTTTGTTGTTGCCGGTTTTTTTACCGACGGAATGAATTATACGATGTGCTCTGACGGTAGAGAAGCTCTCATCGAAAAGAATGACCGGTTTGCCAAGCCCATTCAGTTTTTCCGCGAATTCTTCAACCTGCATCGTTTTTTTTGTTTTATTTCCGTCAAGACCGAGAGGATAACCAAGAACGATTCTTTCTATTTCTTCTTTTTCGATGATCTCATTTATT
>JAKLPX010000341.1 GCA_022013635.1 Candidatus Delongbacteria bacterium | reverse complement strand
TGAAATATGCACCGTCACCATTCCCTCCTGTTTTCCCTGACGCTCAGATAGGTATCAAACCCTTCGGTAATGTGTATTTGACAGGTGGGATGAATAATATTTACTCCGGCGAAATAAATGTTACGCCTCAGATACCTTGCATTTCAGTATCCAAATTGACACCTGATATTCATCCGGTTCCGCTGCCGGTGCATATTTCAGCAACGAAAAATTACTGGGGCTCATGGACTGTAACAGATAATTTTTTCGCATTAACTCGTGATTATATTATTGACGCTATTTCTGATTACGCAACAGAACCTTACTTTGAAGGATTACCTCAGCATTCATACAGCTCTAATGAACCACCAAGCCCTGAAAGCACACAGCTTTATAATGCGTTGATGCTTGAAGAAAAAGAAAACTACAAAGCTTGTATAATTCAATATGAACATGTTATAAAAAAATATGTGGACTCACCAGAGTATTATGCTGCTCTGGCTAGACTTCCTTATGTTTATTTGAAAGCGGGATTGGAAACTGAACCTTTGATAAATACTTACGATGAAGGGCTCTTATCAGTAAACACTACACAGAAAAAGTTTTTTAGAGAAATGAAGATCGCAACGCATATCAAAGGGAAAAGATATGATACCGCGATCGCCCTCGCTGAAGAAATGAAAGCTGAGGCACAAAGTGAAGAAGAAATTATACTTTGTGACATTGATATTGCTATCTGCAATATGATGTTAGAGGCTGAGAATGAAGGTAAAGGAAGAACATCATCAGGTTCGTTAGCAGTTAATGAACTAATCGGCAAGTTGACAGGCAATGAAGTGAAATCTGAACCTGCAAGTATAACCGAAAATATACTGCCTTCGGAATTCAATCTTTACCAAAATTACCCGAATCCGTTTAATCCTGTTACTCAAATTAAATTTGATCTTACAAAAACATCAAAAATCAAGCTGAGTATATACAACATCAACGGTCAAATTGTAGCTGAATTAGCAAACGGCGTTAAAAATGCAGGATACCATGTCGTTGATTTTGACGGAAGCAAGCTTAACTCTGGCGTATATTACTACACTCTGTGCGTAGATGGAAAGAATATTACTAAAAAAATGATACTCACGAAGTAAATCTAACTATAGGCAGGTAGAAATACCTGCCTGTTAATCTATAAAAGGAGGTTTACTTGTGAAAATAATTTTTTGCATTTTTATAATATTCCTAAATTCGCTTTGTTTTTCCCAGTTTGCAGGTGGCAACGGTACACTAGAAGATCCTTATCAAATTGCAACTGCAGAACATCTGAACAATATACGATACAATTTAACCTCACACTATATTCAAACAGCAGATATTGATCTTGGAGTGGCTCCATGGAATGAGGGCGAAGGTTGGGAGCCGATAGGTGATTACTATTGGACTAATCCTTCAATTTCATTCAGTGGTACTTACAATGGTGACAATTATCAAATAAAAAATATGATGATCAAAAGACCAGAAAAATCCTATGTTGGTTTATTTGGTGCTTCGTTAAACTCAATTTTCCAGAATATACATTTAAAAGATATTAATATTATTGGCAGTTCAGAAACAGGTGGTTTAGTGGGACTTCAAAACTCTGATAATGTATCTGAATTAATTAAAAATTGTTCTGTAACAGGATATGTTGAAGCGAAGGCTTATGTAGGCATGTTATTTGGTGAAACAGTATATGCTGAAATTGTCGATTGTTACTCAATAGGTGAAATGGCTATTACTCATGATGGTACTAATATTGCGGGTGGTTTAGTAGGTAGTTTTCAGTGTGGTAGTATTTTGAATTCATACTCAATTGTTACTATTTCAAGTCAAGGGAATATTGTCGGTGGGCTTATAGGTCAAGCTGTTTTTTTAGAATATATCAGAGATTGTTATTCAATTGTAAATATCAAAAATGCCCTGAATACAACTGGTGGGTTATTTGGTTCAGTCTCTGCATCATCAATAAGTAATACAATTATTGAAAATTGCTTTGTTAAAGGTGAGATAAATTCTTTAGACTACAGAATAGGTGGTATTTTTGGTTATAGTGCAGGTTTCAATTATGATGAAATTACATATCCGATTCAATATAAAAACTGCTTTACTGATGTTGTAATGAATGGCGTTACTCATACAGGCGGATTTGGAGGTATTACTTATAATTATATATCAATAGTAAATTGCTATTCAAAAGGAATCGTAACAGGCAGCAGTAATGTTGGTGGTTTCATAGGATATATGGATTCGCCTGAAACTACTAATATTTCAAACTGTTATTGGGACATGGATGCAAGCGGATTATTAACTTCGGATGGTGGAGAAGGTAGAACAACAGATGAAATGACTTATCCTTATGCAACAAATACTTATGATAATTGGGATTTTACAGATATTTGGCGTGAGGATACAAAAAATATTAACGGTGGGTACCCGTATCTAATATGGACTGAAACCGGAATCGAATGGGATGAGGATATTGTATTGGCTAAAGGATTTGAACTCTACCAGAACTACCCTAATCCATTCAATCCAAGCACACAAATCAAGTTTGCGATTGCTAAAACGGCGGTTGTTAAACTTAGTGTTTACAACATCAACGGCCAACTTGTTTCTGAACTCGCAAAAGGTGTCAAAAATGCAGGATGTCATATTGTCGATTTTGACGGAAGAGATCTGAACTCAGGTGTGTACTACTATACACTAAGTGTAGATGGAAAGAATATTACTAAAAAAATGATAATTTTAAAATAATTTATGAGGTGAAGTGAATGAAGACAATTACTTTTTGCTTTTTTATTTCTGCATTTTCATTGTTAGCAATAGAATTGAAATGGTACAATCTATTCCCTGAAAT
>JAKLPX010000340.1 GCA_022013635.1 Candidatus Delongbacteria bacterium | reverse complement strand
TTTTTGCAGGATTCGGATTTACCGGGTTCGGGCTTCTTTTCAACCTGTATTTAAAAGTTACCGGCAAAGGCGAAGGAACGATAGGGCATGTACTTTCAATCGGAACTTACGCGTCGGTTCTGATGATATTTCCCGCGGCTTATCTGGTAAAAAGAATTTCTATTAAGCCGGTGCTTCTTGTCGTTCCCGTGGCAATGTCTATCGGCTATTCAGTCGCGATACAGGCGCAGTCTTTACAGATGATCATGGCAGGGGTCGCTATTTCCGGTTTTGCCGGAGCTTTCAGTTCCGTTATCGGCGGTCCATTGCTGATGCAAACCAGCGCAGAACGCGAAAGGACGCACCTGTTTTCTATAAATCATGCGGTTGCTCTTTTGTCCGGCATCACCGGAAATCTGGTTGCCGGAAGCCTGCCCGATCTGATGGGAAAAATGGGAGTTTCTCTGGCTGCCGGATATAAAACAGCGATATTCATACATCTCGTTATAGCATTGGTATCGTTGATATTTTACGCAAAAATAAAAATAAATAATATTTCTTTAACCGAAGGAAAAGAAATAAACAAATTTAATTTCAAGCTTAAAACCCCGAAAAAATTATTGGCATATCTCGCAATACCGCCGATGGTCATCGGATTGGGAGCGGGAATGACAATTCCTTTCTTGAATCTGTATTTCAAAACCAGATTTCTATTAGACTCGAACAATATCGGAATGCTGTTCGCATTTGCCCAGCTTTTTACGATCGGCGGTGCGCTTCTTGCCCCCATGCTTGCAAGAAGGTTCGGAATGATATTGTCGGTAATTTTATCGCAGATAATTTCACTTCCTTTCCTGCTAATTCTGGGAGTGTCTCATTATTTACCGCTTGCGATATCGGCTTTTTTAATAAGGAACGCCCTGATGAACATGTCCGCACCGATTTCAACAAATTTTTCGATGGAAGCGGTACATCCGGACGACAGATCAATAACGAGCGGATTATTATCTTTAGCCTGGCTTTTTACTTGGGGGATTACCGCAAATATAGGCGGATATCTGATTGAGCATACAGGTTATATGTTACCGTTTTCATTTACGATGATATTTTATATTTTGTCGTCATATTTATTCTACAAACTGCTGTATCCTCTCGAAAAACAGAAAAAACTTGACAATATTGAGAAATATCACGCCGTCAAAGATGAATTTCTGTAAATTTTAGTGGAAAGAATTAAGAAAATGTAATTGCAATTTTTACAAAAAATTGTTATCTTAAAAAAAAGTGATCATGGAGGATGTAATGAAACGACTTGCATTATTTATCTTCTTAATGGTTTCAATGAGTACGGTTTTTGCTCAAACTGCGGTACAACCTGCCGGAGACGGAACAAGTGGCAATCCTTATAAAATAGCGAATTTAAACAATTTATATTGGATGGCAGTTAATCCGACACAATGCTTTGATAAATATTTTTATCAAACTGCTGATATCGATGCATCCGATACATGGCACTGGTTTGATGCTAAAGGATGGACTCCCATCGGTAACGGTACATACTCATTTGGTGGAGCATATGACGGTAATGGATATAAGATATCAAATCTATATATAAACAGACCTGGTACAGATAAAATAGGATTGTTCGGGAATGTTTCCAACAATAATCTGATCTTCAACTTAAGAAATATCTGCCTGAAAGATGTAAATATTACAGGAGATGATAATGTCGGAGGTATTCTCGGTTATTGCCTAGATGTTACCATGGAAGAATGTAAAGTCAGCGGAAGTGTTTCAGGTGATCAATATGTAGGTGGTTTGGCGGGTTATATATGGGCAGCCGAACCGCGATTCAGCTTTTCATCATGCAATGTGAACGGGAATACTCAAGTTGGCGGTTTGGTCGGTTACAGCTCATACGGTTGTATTATGTACAGCTATGCTACCGGAGATGTAGTAGGAGTAACTGAAGTGGGCGGTCTAACTGGAACTATATACCAATCATGTACTATTCTTGACTGTTTTGCTTCGGGATCCGTCACAGGCACGGATAAAACAGGTGGCCTTCTTGGGCTTTGTGACTTTAACGCTCATGTAATGGAATGCTATTCTTATGCTGCTGTATCCGGTAGTACAAACACAGGAGGTCTTGTAGGTTTAAATACTTCTTTTAATACTATCTACAATTCATATTGGGATAAAGAAGCTTCGGGACAATCATCAAGTGACGGTGGGACTGGTAAAACTACGGCAGAAATGAAAACACAATCAACCTACACATTATGGTATTTCTTATTCAGCACACCCAGCATATGGGGAATTTGTCCTGGTATAAATAACGGTTATCCGTTTATAGCAAAACACTATCCTGATCCCGTACAACCTTCTGGTAGCGGTCTGTCATCTGATCCTTACATAATAACAGATCTTGCAAATATTTTTTGGGTTGTACTAAAGCCTAGCCACTGGGATAAATATTACAAACAATCTGCGGATATTAATTTAACTTTAACAGAAAAATGGGACACATGGAAAGGTTTTGCTCCGATCGGAAGATCAGATTTACCTTTTACAGGATCATACGACGGTCAAAGGCATAAAGTTAGCAATTTGTTTATTGACAGAAGCTCAAGCAGTTATATGGGATTATTCGGATATGTTTCATCAGGGGAAATATCAAATCTTGGCGTCACGAATGTAAATATTTCAGGAGCTCAGCAGGTAGGAGCATTAGCAGGAGAGATATATAACGGAAGTACAGTTAGCAGTTGCTTCTCTACAGGTACACTTACAGGAACAAGCCAGCAGGCCGGTGGTCTTGTCGGTTACAGTTACAGTAATTCTGTAATTCAGAACAGCTATTCATCCGTAAATGTAACAGGAGTTGAGAGAGTTGGCGGTCTTGTCGGTTATAACTTAACTTCAACTATTCGAAACTGCTACGCAACAGGTAATGTTTCCGGTTCTTACAGGTATATCGGCGGGCTGGCAGGAATAAATCTTTCATCGGGAATAATTGAAAATTCATACAGTACCGGGAGTGTTACCGGGAGCACGAACGGGATTGGAGGTCTTCTGGGGTATAACGAATCTACTGTAACGGATTGCTTCTGGGATACAGAAACATCAGGACAGTCAACATCGGCTGCCGGAACCGGTAAAACAACTGCAGAAATGAAGGATATCGCAACATCTACCAATCTTATAACTTCAGGTCTTATCAATGCCTGGGATTTTATCGGAAATGTCAATAACGACTATGAGAATAATGACTATTGGGATATAAACGGTGTAAGGAATGACGGATACCCGTTCCTTTACTGGGAGGTATTGAGAATCAGTACATCCAATGTCACAAATGTAACAATGACAACAGCCACGGGAAATGGAAATATCACTTGTTTGGGCGATACGAACCCTACTCAACACGGAGTTTGCTGGAATACGACCGGAATGCCGACGACTTCAGATTATAAGACCTCTCAGGGAGCAGTTTCTGCAGCCGGGCCATTCACATCGGCGATCACCGGATTAACGGGAGCCGTTAATTATTTTGTCAGGGCTTACGCTACCGATTCAGAGGGTACTGCTTATGGTGAAGAGCTTAGTTTTGTAACTGCACCGGCAGGAGAAGGTACAGATATTGACCCATATCAGATATATTCGTTAAATTGCCTTGTATGGCTGTCTCAGAATTCTGATGTATGGGACAAATATTTAATTCAGACAACAGACATTGATGCGTCCGATACTCAGGAAATGGATTGTGGATTTAGTCCTATCGGTAACGAGGCTACAAAGTTTTCAGGTTCTTACGACGGTCAGGGTTTTGTTATAGACGGAATATTTATAGGCAGGTATGAAACGAATTGGGTCGGTTTTTTCGGAGCGGCATATCAGGCTAATATCTATGATCTGGGCATTACAAATGCAAATATTGGCGGATATTCCCAGGTAGGAATATTGGTCGGAGAAAATTTTTCGGAATGTAATATCAATAACTGCTATACTACAGGTTGGATAACAGGCTATGGAGATCAAGTTGGTGGTTTAGTCGGTTATAATGTTGCGTCAAGCGTGATATCGAACTGCTATTCCGATGTCGGGGTCGTAGGTAATCAGCGTGTCGGCGGTCTTGTCGGCTACAATCTTACCGCTGCCGTCAGCAACTGTTATGCTTTTGGAAATGTCATGGGCTCATACAGATATATCGGCGGTCTTGTAGGATATAACGATGCTAATGTTACAAATTCATTCTGGGATACGGAAACTTCGGGTCAATTAACTTCTGCAGGCGGGACAGGCAAAACAACAACCGAGATGCAGACGCTTTCTACATTTACTTCTGCAGGCTGGGATTTTGCGGGAGAATCAGAAAACGGTATTGATGATCTCTGGAATATTGATGAAACCAATAATGAAGGTTATCCGTGGCTGTCATGGCAGCAATTTGGTGTTTTGACTCCTACCAATGTGTCAGTAATATTTGATATGGGAGTTATCCAGCTGTCATGGGATGATGTAAACCCTACAGGCACATATTCAGTATATGTTTCAAATGATCCTTATGCTGAATTCCCTATGGCATGGATGTCTGAAGCAACCGATCTTACCGAACCGACTTGGACTGATATGAACACATCTGGAGACATGAAATTTTACAGGATCGTCGCCGTCAGCGGCATTAAATAATATTTCGCATTGCAAAATTGAGAAATATCACGCCGTCAAAGATGAATTTCTGTAAATTTTAGTGGAAAGAACGATATAACTTATTTATATTGTGTCAAAATAAAAAAAATGAAATTATGGAGTTAAAAAATGGGCAGAGGCGATAAAAAAAGCAGAAAAGGTAAGATATTCAGAGGTTCATCAGGAAATTCAAGATTAAAAACAAAACATCCGACCAGTCCGTTATCTCAACCGGATCCTTCAAAAATCGGCTTAAAAAAAGATTCAATTAAAAAACTTGCAGACGCAAGACCTGCACCGTCAGAAAGAAAGCCTGTTGATAAGAAATCGGCTGAAAAGAAACAGACAGAGAAAAAAACTGCCGTTAAAGCTAAAAAAGAATAGCGATCCATATATATTTATTGATCTTTTTTAAAATAAAGATGTCTGTTCTCGTATAAAGATTGAAAAATCTTCAGGTAGTTTTCATACCTGAATTCGGGAATTTCGCCGTTATTGGCCGCTTTGATTACCGCGCAGCCCGGCTCGTTCGTATGAAGGCAGTTTTGGTATTTACATTCAGGGCTTAATTTATATATCTCGGGAAAAAAATTCTTTAATTCTTCAAAATCCATATTCCACATCCCGAATTCCCTTATTCCCGGAGTGTCGAGAATATACCCGCCGTTGGATAATTTGAATAAACGGGCTTGTTTGGTAGTATGCTTACCTTTTAAGGAATACGACGAAGTGTCATTCACTTTCTGTTTAAAAGACGGATCAATCAGATTGAGAAGAGAAGATTTCCCGACCCCTGAATTACCCAGAAATGCGGAAATTTTACCTTTGGTAATTTCGTTTATTATTTCAATATTGATATTTTCCAGAACGGAAGTCTCAATCACTTCATAGCCGATCTTTCTATAACCATCAATATAGTATAATTCCTCGTCGCATATTCCGTAATCAATTTTATTGACAACGATTTTTGTTTCTATCTGCTGCATATTGCTGTAGGCAAGTATCCTGTCCAGAAAACCGGTATTCAATTTCGGTGAATAAACGGATGCCACCAAGATAAGATAATCTATATTTGAGGCTATAACCTGCTCTTTTCTTATTCCGTAATTCGCCGGTCTCGATATTTTGTTTATTCTCGGCAGAACTTCCGCCAGTACATAATCTTTTCCGTCCGTTTCCAATCTGACGAAATCTCCGGGACATACCGGATGATGTGAGCGTTTTGTGGTATGCAGGAGTCTTCCTTTTAAATGCGTGATAATTTCATTACCTTCATAAGAAACGGTATAATCTATTCCGTTCCCGTACAGAACGAGGGCTTTGTTCATAGTTTTATCGCCTTGAGTTTTAAACTGTCTTCGGAGAAATAATAAAACAGACTGTCAATGGCTGTAAAAACGGAAGAACCGTCATATTTAAGATGTTTAAATTTCTTTGAAGAAAAAGAGAATTCGGTCACTTCATTGGGAGACTTGATGAATATTCCTGATATCGTCGGATAAATACTCTCGTAATTCTTGGTTTTATCAATAATGATATTATTTTTAAAAATTCCTTCAGGAGAATAAACTGAAATCATTTTCTCAAAAAGTATATATAGACCGTTCCTATCGGCATAAATATCTATAAAGCCGTCATCACAAGACAGTCTTTCCTTCAGAAAATTATTTTCAAGAGTGTAAATCTTATCTTTTTCATAAGAAGCAATTAATAGAGAATTATAGTCTATCGGAAAAACTTTCCTGTATATCCTGATTCCGTGCGATTTTTCAATTTCAAGCCGCTTCTTTAATGCGAGATTTTCGTCCAGCAGAAAAATATTCCCGCTTTCGGAATCTACGATATATGACCTGAACGGATCGTACCTTATAAAGAAATCAAAGAAACCGGATTGCGATATGTTCTTTAGAGATATTTTTTTCTGCAAAGTTAAATTCATGTCAAATATCTTGAGTTCTTTATCAAAACCGTTCAGAAGATAAATTTGATCGCCGAAATTCGAAAGAGTGAAATTTTCTCGGGAAAACAGTTGAGAAATCATCAATGATATAGCGAAAAATATTATCTTCATCTTTCTTACCCTAAATATGTTGTATTTTAATCGTTATTTAATGATAAAGCAAATATAAAAATATCCAAAAAGAATTATTAATTAAGGACTTGACAAATTTTATATATAGCAATAAATTTATGTAGCAAACTTATAAATGGAACTTAATATGATTTATAATAATAAATAATTAAGAAATACAGAATGACGGAAGAAGAAAAAAAGAAAATAGTTGATCATTGGAAAACCCCAAAGGAAACAGTTCTTTTCAAAATTATTGCAAAGGCATTAACCTTTTTGACTACTCTTGCGTTCTGGTTACTAATGTATGTGTTGAATAATACAAGGCTTTACGGAGAAAAAATTATCAGAAGAGAGAGCGCTCCCTATGTTTTTGCATCCAATCATACAACCATGTTCGACTCTGGATTTATTGACTGCAACGCATTTTTTATAAAATCTTTTTTTTCATTCAAATATATGCCGTACCACACTCCCGAATACGGAAATTTCTACAAGAACGCTATACTCGCATGGTATATGAATCATGTGAAATGCATACCTCTGGAAAGGGGAAAAGGCATAGATCAATTTGCGCAGAAAATAGTTTCGCAAAAACTGAAGGAAGGCAATATAGTTCATATTTTTCCGGAGGGGACAAGAAGCCGTACAGGAGAACTTTTACAGGGGAAAGCAGGAGTCGGCAAAAGAATTTATGAAAGCCGCGTCAAAGTCATACCGTGTTATCACGAAGGAATGAGAAAAATGCTTCCGGTCGGCAGTTTTATTCCCGGCATCGGGAATAAAATACGGATAATCATCGGAGAGCCGATATATTTCGACGAATATTTAGAAATGGAAAATGTACCGGAAACTTGGAAAAAGATTTCCGACAGAATAATGGAAGAAATTATAAAATTAAAGGAGAAACTTCATGATCTCGAAGCTGAACGACATGCCTGAAAAGAATTGTAATGAATATTTGAAAGACGAAGCTGCCGTGATAAAAGCTATCGGTCATTTTGTCAGATTAAAACTTCTTCTGGCTATAGAAACGAAAAGATGTATGGTAAAAGGCTTAGTCGAGTGCGTTGAAGAAGAACAGCCGATCGTCTCTCAGCAATTGGCTGTATTAAGAAAAAGCAAGACAATTGAAGGTATTAAAAAAGGGAATACTATTTATTACAAAATCATTGATCCGACAGTCAAACAGATTATCGGAATACTGGCAGAAAAATACAAAAAACAATAATTGTTTACATTACGAAAGCCGGGGGCTCGATTATGAAAAAGATATCAATACTTTACTTGGAAGACGACAATCTCGATGTCGAATTGATTAGAGAAACTCTTAACAGAGGACATATTAAATACAGTTTGTTTCATGTCCAGAATAAAAATGACTTTAAAATTGCTTTAAAAACTATGAAATACGATCTTATTCTTGCCGATTTCAGTCTCCCGGACATTGACGGTTACGGAATTCTGTATCTTGTAAAAGATATAAATCCGGACATACCTACGATAATTCTTTCCGGAACCATAAACGAAGAAGTCGCTATTGACACGCTTAAATACGGCGCCGTTGACTATATTTTCAAATCTAAACTGGAAAAATTGCTGCCTTCTATTGAAGCGGCTCTTAGGAAAGGCGAAGAGTGGAAAAGAAAACGAAAATACGAAAATGAACTCCTGATCTCCGAATCGAAATTCAGAACGATCTTCCATAATCTACCAGAAACGGTTTTTATAATTGATCCGAATAATTCAATAATAATTGAAGCAAATGAGCAGGTTGGCGAAAGTTTCGGATATCATCGTAACGAATTGATCGGAAAAAAAATGGATTTAATCTTAGGTGACAATAAGAGAACTTTTCCGGAAGCCGAGACTCTTGAACGGCTGTATTTACTTGATAAAGGAGACGGCGAATTTAAATTTAAAGATACAAGCGGAAATATCAAACAATATCGTTATATACTTAAGATCATACCTTGGGAAGACGCTAAAGTCTGGCTTTTGATAATTACCGTCAGCTGATTATCGAATATTATTTTGAGCTTGTAGCGACACTTAAAGCAAAATAATTCAAAAAACCGTTTCTTTTTAATTCTGAAATTGCTTCTTTTGTCGTTGCACCTGTGGTAATGAGATCGTCAACTATTAAAATGAGTGTATTTTTATCAAGATCTGTTGAATGTGTTTCGAAAATTCCTTTTACATTTTCCATGCGCATTAAAGCGTTAAGTTTCGTCTGTGAGATATTGTTTATTCTACGGACCAGCAAGTCCTTTTTAATCGGTATATTAATAATTTCGGAAAGACCTTCACAGATTTTTTCGCTCTGATTATAGCCTCTTTTTTTCAGCCTTTTTTTGTGAAGAGGAATAGGGAAGAGAACCGAATTGTCAGACTCCAGCAGCCCGATTAGTTTTTTGCCGATTTCTTTGCCGAGAATATAGCCGATCTCGGGACGGTTGTTGTATTTTAATTCGTGGATTAATATTTTTATCTTATCGTTGTAAGAAAAGACGGAAACGGATGATTTGCTTTCATTTTTATGAAGTTCGAGATTTTTTAGGCAATCTTCGCAGATAAACAGCTCATCATTCAGATATTCTCCGCAAACCAGACAGACAGGCGGGAATAAGAAATCTAAAATTGACAGTAATGATGTTTTAAAAAAAAACTTCATGATAATTATTTAATAATATTTTGAAGTTCGGACATAAATTCCTTTACATCCTTGAATTTTCTGTAAACCGAAGCAAATCTGATATAAGCTACTTCGTCTGTATTTTTAAGTTTATCCATTACAAGTTCACCTATTAAGGACGATTTTATTGTGCCTGAATTGTCGCTTTTCGTAATAAGTCCGTTATATATCTCGTTAACCATGCTTTCGATTTTTTCCGGCGTAATCTGTCTTTTTCTGCACGCAATCATAATTCCGTTTTTCACTTTGTCTCTCTCGTATTCTTCTGTCGTGCCGTCATGTTTTTCAACCAATAATTCTATTTTTTCAATGTATTCATAAGTTGTGAATCTGTAGCCGCATTCGTTACATTCCCTTCGTCTTCTTATGGCGGTTTCATCCCTGACAACTCTTGAATCAATTACTTTACTTTCGCTTTTTAAACACTTGGGGCATTTCATTTTTATCCTTATTTTCTCAGACTGTTAAAATAATCGAGATAATTACATTCCTTATCTTCAGAGTGGATGATAAGTTTTTCCAAAAGGAGCAGTATGGCGGTTCTCGGATCCTGATAGGAAGATTTCAGCTTGATATCGCATTCAAGAAAATATCTCTGGCATCTAATTAGTTCCGTAACTTTATATTTTTTGGCGCAGGTTATAATATCCGCGTCTTTCCAGGGATTGTTATAACTCAATTCATAAGCCGCTTTTTCAATCTGTAATTTATTGGTAATTGCGTGATATCCGATTTCAAAAGCAGAAGCGAAAATTCGCGACAGAAATAAATTAATTGCTATAGGATCGGTCTTGTTGTTCTTATTTCGTAAAATATTATCGCAGATAAAATATGCTTTTTTCAGATCCTTTCCGACAACGGTGTTTTGAAGCTTAAAAATATTGTACTCTTTAGAAATTCCGAGTACATTTTCCACATCTTCCCCGGTTATGTTTTTGCCTTTTGCATATTCGATCAGCTTGTCCGCTTCGGAAGCGACCTGAGAAAGATTTGACGAAAGCGTTAAAGACAAAAGCTGAAGACACTCTGTCGAGATATTATAGCCCTTAGACGAAATATAATTTTTAACCCACTGTTGAATTTCTCTTTCGTTTTTTTCCTTGAATTCAAGCGTCAGAGCTCTTTTTTGACCTGTCAGATCCTTAAAAAATGATTTTCTCTTATCTGGTTTTATTCC
>JAKLPX010000339.1 GCA_022013635.1 Candidatus Delongbacteria bacterium | reverse complement strand
GCTATTGCTAAAATTACGGTCACATATAGGGTGTTCGTTGATTTCTCCTTTTGTTATGATTATGGTTAGTATTGCTGACAACGGTCATGGAAAAAAGCTTACAAGATAAAACATCACACGGGTCAAGTCATTTTTCCAATGTTGTGGGCAGTAGTAGTTTTTCACTAGTACTCTCGGACTTATGTCTATCAGGTTTGTTTTAATCATTTATCTCACATTGGCACATTTTATTTTAGAAATAACATTTTCCTTGTAATAGTATGGTTTTCTGTAGTCAGTTTATAAAAATATATTCCAGAATCCAATCCTGATGCATCAAAATTAATAGTGTGCATTCCTTTCCCTTTTAATCCCTCAAATAGCGCTCTGACCAATTCACCTTTAGAATTATAAATCGTTAGATTTACATGACCTTCTTTCTGAAGATCGAAGCTAATCTCAGTAGTAGGATTGAAGGGATTCGGATAATTCTGATAAAGTTCTGTCATCAGAGGCAGGAACGGGCTTTCGATTTCAGTTCCGGTCTCATCGGTCTTGATTATCCACATATCTTTTCCGCCAGCTCCGAACGAATCAGTGTAGCCGGCTAAAATATATCCACCGTCCAATGCCTGCTGAACTGATCTTAACTCATCGTTACCTGACCCACCAAAGGTTTTATTCCACAGCTCATTTCCATCTAAATCAGTCTTGATTAACCACGCATCTATACCACCCGCACCGTAAGATTCAGTTGTACCTGCAATGATTAAACAACCATCGAGTGTCTTTTCTATAGTATAAGCTATATCATTTTCAACACCGCCGTATGTTCTGCTCCAAATTTCATTGCCGTTTATATCAGTTTTAATAATCCAAATATCTTTTACACCGCTTCCAAGAGAATCAGTATAACCTGCAATGTAAAGATTGTTATCTTTACGCAGTAAATAATATCCTGCTTCGTTGTAATTATTGCTGCCGAAAAATTTAGTTGTTTCCTCATTACCCAAAGAATCCACTTTACACAGTAAAACATTCCATTGTTCTGAAAAATAATCATATTTTTGACCTGCTGTAAAATATCCTTTATCTTCTGTTTGAATAACTGATCTAAATTGACCGGAACTATAAAAATTATTAGTCCATTCTTCATTTCCTTCATGA
Organism: Candidatus Delongbacteria bacterium; assembly: GCA_022013635.1. GTDB lineage: Bacteria > UBA4055 > UBA4055 > UBA4055 > UBA4055 > JAKLPX01. Next base: position 2,640 of record JAKLPX010000339.1, on the reverse strand, counting down.
TCTAATTTTACTAATAATATTGAATCGAAGTTTTCTCCTGAAATTACGAATCCGCCATCTTCAGTTTGTATTATCTGATATCCATAGCTGCTTACAGAGCTGTCATATCCAAAACGATAATCCCACATTTTCACGCCAGTTGAATTCAGTTTAGTCACATATAAGTCAGCATGAATAGCGTGAATTAAATCCTCACTACAGCCTGTGATTACATAACCTCCGTCGGATGTTTCAATAACCGAATGTCCCGCATTATCCGTAAGAGAGGAAGTCATTCCGCAGAATTCATATTCCCATTCTTTTTCACCAAAAGAATCAGTTTTGATTATAACAAAGAATGAATACTTATAAGCTGTAGAATCACTACGGCACCCAGTTACTAAATAACCTCCATCTGAAGTTTGTATAGCTGAGTTAGCATAGTCATCCCATTCTCCGCCGAAAGTTTTATCGAAGGTTGTTGAAGCGGCTAATGCTGCAGTTAGTAGAAACAGAATATAGACTATCTTTTTCATAATACACTCCGTGGTATTTTTTTAAATTTCTTATATAGTAAATTAAATGTGCCAATGTCATAAAACAAACCTTTTTTTAACTAAAATAAAACTACTATTTCCCACAACGGTCATGGCTATAAGCGCGGCAAATAATTTCCCCTCGCCGCGACATATAGCCAATGTTGAAGGTCGTTGCAATTTGTCACTCAAACCCATTGAGCCAAGTACTCCACTCTGTTACTAAACCAGCCTGCGAGGAAGAAGCTAAAATTTTAGCTTCCAACAAGAACACCTCAGGCAAACCCCAAATCTCCAAAATGGGATTATCTTTCTGCAACCCTTTCTGCAATATAAAGTAACTATTCATCATCTTCTTTATCGGTCTGATCAAGGAGGTTCTTTTCCTTACCGGTTATCAAGGTATTAGCATTTTCCGGGCTTACTATACTCTCGCCGGTCTGTTTTTCGATCTCTATCCTTGCCTGTTTAGCAGCAAATCCGCCTTTTTTGGCGACCTGTACATTCTCATGAAATCCTTCCGGCTTTTGTTTCTTGGAAATCTCTGCTGTCGAAGCTTCGGCAAGCATATTCAAAACAAGTTCAAGATTAGTCATATTGTCTCTCAAGTTCTCTTTCTTGAGGCTCTTCAGCTTTTTATACTGCTTAACTGATTTATCTGACCATGCCCTAGTGATCTCATCAGTCAGAATAGCATAATCCTTCTCTTTCTTCATTCCTCGTTCTTTCCATTCATCAGTAAGCTCTTTCCTGACCTCAATACTCTTTAACCTCTGATTGATCCATTCCTTAGAATAACCTTTCTGCAAATAGGTTTTCATAGCTCTGTCAAAGGAAAGTTCAGGATCTTCTGTCTCTTCGATTCTTTCATAACCCGTTTTAGCCAGCCAAAGCTTAAAAGGTTCCGCTTTGGGAGAAGGAATTGACTGAATAACTCGCAATAAATCTTCTGTGGAAAGACAGTCAGTTTCCCTGTTTTTCCCATCAGGTGCAGTCATTTTCAACTGTACGATTTTTTCGTACACTTCGCTACCCTCAGCCTTGAGTTTTTTCTTTAAGTCACTCCAATATCTTCTCGGAATAGAAGTTTCAGTCAGAACATCAATCACATCAATGATCGAAAAATACCACTGCTCATTATCTTCATCCCAATGACGCCGGACTTGTTTTTGATTAAATAAGATTATTGAGTTTGAGTTTTTCATAGATTATTTAGTTTTCCTCTTCAAGATTAAATTATTTGATTATTTGTTAGAGTAAGAATATATCAATTTGTAAAGTTTATCTGTAGGAGTTACTAATCCGAGTTTGCCACCTGTATTATCAGAATATGTTCCATGGATAATTCCTATACACATATCGACGTCTACACTATTCATGAGTGTATTACCGAATTTATAAGTTTTTAGAACAAATACTGGTGCACCGCTATAACCACCTATACTCGGATCTTGCAATAAAAAAAATGTTGTTATTTTATCAATATCAAATCTTTTCAAATCTATAAGGCCACTAGCTGCATTAGTCTCTCGACGAAGAGGAGAGAACTTATTCTGAACACCTAATCCCAATGGGAAACCAACTACAATCAAAGACAATTCAGGGACAGGAGAAGTTTCACTTGTAGGTAAGAAACTGAAATCAATCGCAGAATCATTAAAAGTATTTTTTATAAGTGGATTTACAATATGAGTAATTGCAATGTCTGCATTTTCACTGTAAATCCATATAGTGTTTTTATCTAGGAGATAAGATGTTGAATTACCAGATGAGTCCGCAGCGATCAATTTTACATTTGACATTAGATTCTTCGCAACATGCTGAGCTGTAACGAGAAATAAATAATCTCCATTGCGGACAAAGAATCCTGTCCCAGTAATTCTTTCAGTCAAGGGTTGGAATTCTTTCTTCCCTAATGATCTAATTCCGATTTCATATTCTACATTATTCATTTTTTCTATTTTAACTTTCTCGCCTTCAATATACACTACTGATTTTGTCATTTTATCCATTGGTAAGGTTTTATTTTCTTGAGAATGAAGATAATAACTTGAAAAAGCTATTATTATAATCATATAAATTTTGCTGTCAAACATTTTAATTCCTCTTTAATTTTTTCTTTTTC
>JAKLPX010000338.1 GCA_022013635.1 Candidatus Delongbacteria bacterium | reverse complement strand
GAAGTTAGCGATAGTAAGGGACAGTCCCTTTCGGGGACAGTCCCTGTTTTACAATGTCCCAGTGCTAAAATTAGAGAAGAATTTGGGATAAGAGAAGGAGAGACTGTATTGGCAATAATAGGCAGGCTTGTACCGCAGAAGGGGCATAGGTGTTTTCTGTTGGCGTTCAAGGAGCTCGTGCAAGAGTTTAGGGACAGTCCCCTTCTGGGACAGTCCCTAAAAGTAATAATTGTCGGCTCGGGTCCGATGGAAAAAGAGCTTAAACAAGGAGAAAATAAATACGGACTGTTAATAGCCAATGTGTCGGATGTTATATGGACATCGGACAGGGAATTTGAATTGGACTTTATTACAAGATCAATTGAAAAGCTGCTCGGCTATACTTCAAACGAAATGATGATTCTTAAAAAAACCGAATATTACAGCCCGGACGCGTTAGAAAAAATTGAAAAAATCAAAGCAAGAGTTGAGCATAAATTCGGAAATGTGTCTTATCCGATCGTCTTTAATGCTGAATTGATTTGCAAAGACAGAACCAGAAAATGGGCTGAAGCTAAGATCAACCCTCTGATTGATGACGACAGCACTACCTCGGGTTTTGTGGGAGTTTGGCGGGATATTACCAGTTTTATTATCACAAACGACAGAAATAAAGCCCTGGAAGACAGACTTGCTCAATCTGAAAAAATGGAGGCTCTCGGAAGGCTTGCCGGCGGAGTGGCTCACGATCTGAATAATGTTCTGACAGGCATCGTGGCTTATCCGGATCTTTTGCTTTTGAAAATACCCGAAGACGATCCGTTAAGAAAAAAGGTCATAGCAATAAAGAAAAGCGGGCAGAAAGCAGCGGCTATTGTCGAAGACCTGCTGTCTCTTTCAAGAAGGGGAGTCAATAAATTTACCCCTTTGGATGTAAACGCATTAATAAAAGAAATCCTGGATTCTCCGGAAGTGGAAAAACTTACAGTATATAATACTGAAATAAAATTCAGATTCAGCGAAGGAAATAATGTGCCCGCAATATCAGGAGCCGAATATCAGATATCCAAAGTAATTATAAATCTGCTGACAAACGCGTGCGAATCCATGCTGTTGGGCGGAAATATTTATATAAGCACAAAATTTGAAAGTTCGTTAAATAACACTATAAGATATAAGAACATCCCGGACGGAGATTATGCGGTAATAACGATAACCGACCAGGGAATCGGGATATCTAAAGAAGACCAGAAAAAAATTTATGAACCTTTTTTTACAAGTAAAGTCATGGGAAGAAGCGGAACAGGATTGGGTATGGCTGTCGTTTGGGGAACAATTCAGGATCACAACGGTTATATTGAGCTTAAAAGTAAAATGGGCGAAGGCACCACATTCGATATATATTTACCAGCACTTTCTGAATATTTACCCTTTGGAGCAGATATAACGGAAAAAACTTCATTCAGAGGCAACGGAGAAAAAATTTTAATTCTCGACGATGAAGAAATTCAATTGGAAGTAGCTGACTCACTTTTTACCGAACTTAATTATAAAGTGAGAACATTTTCAGACCCGCATAAAACAATGAAGGAAATTGACGATTTTAAGCCTGATTTAGTCATTTTAGATATGATTCTTACTGAAGATATGGACGGTTTGGATGTTTATAGACAGATTAATGAAAAGCACAAAGACTTAAAAGTTATAATAATAAGCGGATTTTCCGAGAGCGAAAGAGTCAAAGAAGCAATTTTATTGGGCGTAAAGAAATATATAAAGAAACCATTTACGATAGAAGAAATCGGGTACGCCATACGCGAAATATTTCAAAAAAAATGAAATGAAAAAAGAGAGTTGCGGCAAAGACATAAAGGAATTATCCGAAGATGAAAATTCCGCATTAAGAATTAATATCGGCAAGCCGGCTGATATGAAAAACGATGACGGTTTTAATAAATATCTCGAAAAAAAAAGAAGAAAACTATCCGAAGACGAATATATTGACGGTATAATGTCCGGAGACAGAGTAATTTTAGGCAGAGCTTTATCGCTTATAGAAAGCAAAAGGCACGACGACAATACGCTGTCCAAGAAAATCGTGAACGACTGCCTGTCCAAATCCGGGAATTCGATAAGAATAGGAATAACAGGTGTTCCGGGCGCCGGGAAAAGTACATTCATTGAAGCTTTCGGTTTGTATTTGCTGTCCTTAGGTAAAAAAGTAGCCGTTATGGCAGTTGACCCCAGTTCAACCATATCAGGCGGAAGTTTGATGGGTGATAAAACGAGAATGGAAAGACTTTCGAGTGAAAAAAATGTTTTTATCCGACCTTCTGCCACATCGGGGTTTTTAGGCGGAGTGAACAGAGCCACAAGAGAAGCGATAATTTTAACCGAAGCCGCAGGCTATGATGTGATTTTAATCGAGACTGTCGGGGTCGGACAGTCGGAAGTTCTCGTCCATTCAATGGTTGATTTTTTCCTGCTTCTTCAGATTTCCGGCGCGGGAGACGAACTTCAGGGAATTAAAAAAGGAATTATGGAAATGGCTGACGGCATAGCAGTAACTAAAGCCGACGGAGACAATGTTTTAAAGGCCGAAATATGCAAAAAAGAATTGCAGAACGCTTTGCATTACTCAATAAATTACGATGAAGACTGGTCTGTGCCGGTCATAATCGTTTCCTCTTTGGAAAACAAATCGGTTGATGAAGTATATTCAATCATTTCAAAACATTCGGAAATAATGAAAAGCAGCGGAAGGTTTTATTCGAAACGGAAATCGCAGGTCGCAGAATGGATGAAATCAACGATTCTGCAGACTCTCGAAAGCGAATTCTACAATACCGCAGCTATAAAAGCCGTATTTGAAAAATACGAACAAAATGTTTTAGACGGAATCGTTTCTCCCGTAACAGCAGTCGAGGAATTGATAAACATCTTTAAGTCATAACAACGCCTTCGCTCGAAATCCCATTGACTTTTATTTTAAGTGATTTATCAAATTTTACATGCCTGATAAATTCGTTTTCATATAAGCAGTCCATAGAATTTAAAAGATCAATATTGATGCTTCCCTGATTCAAATACGGATTAATCGTAAAATAGATTACCTTGAGTAAAGTAATATTCTGAAAGAAATGCGAGCCCTGGCTGGGATCAATATGGAAATTTTTAAGTCCGTGCTCAACTATTACCTTAGCTTGAGATATCTGAGCCCATTTTACGGGAATTCCGAGCCATGGATCAGAGCTTCCCCACCTT
>JAKLPX010000337.1 GCA_022013635.1 Candidatus Delongbacteria bacterium | reverse complement strand
CATAGTAAAAAAATATGTGTCGGTTTCTTTATAAACATCAAGATCGTAAACTTTGATAATATTGGGATGCTTTAGCTGGCTCACAAGCTTGAATTCGTTCTTAAACCGGTCAATCGCCTTATTTGAGAAAAATTTTTCCTTTATTAATTTTAATGCAACAACTCTGTTTTCGACAAAATCTTTTACAAGATAAACATTTCCCATACCGCCTTCACCGAGTAGTCTGATGATCTCATATCTGTCGTTTATTTTTTGTCCTTGCTGCATTATCTTCCTGTTAAAATATTTTCGAACGGCACAAATATACCTTATATTTAATTACATGATAATTTAATACATTTTTTTATAAAACACAAACTGCAGAACATATAATTTTACGCCCTGCAGTTTTTTAAGAAGTGAAATGAAAATTATTGTCCGTATTTTGCAATAATTTCCTGTTTGGTTTTCCCCAATATGTCGAATTTTTTTCCAACTTTTATAAACGCTTCAAGAGCTTTTTCAAGATGATGAATATCATGACCTGCAGATACCTGGGTTCTGATCCTTGCCTGTCCCTGAGGTACGACAGGGAAGAAGAATCCGATTGCGTATACACCTTCTTCATATAAAGCTTTTGAAAAATCCTGAGATAATTTTGCATTGAAAAGCATCACCGGAACGATTGGAGTTTCACCGTCTTTTAATACAAAACCAGCTTCGGTTAAACCTTTTCTCCAGAATTCCGTATTCTTTTCAAGTTTATCTCTTCTTTCTGTGCTTTTTGATAAAATATCAAGCACAGCATTTACTCCGGAAACAACTACGGGTGCTATTGTATTCGAGAACAAATAAGGTCTGGCTTTCTGACGGCACATTTCTACAAGTTCTTTTCTTCCGGAAACACAACCGCCTGATGCACCGCCCAATGCTTTTCCGAATGTTGTCGTGATTATATCAATTTTCCCGACTACTCCGCATTTTTCGTGAGTTCCTCTGCCTGTTTTTCCGATAAACCCTGAAGAGTGAGATTCGTCAACGAAAAGCATAGCGTCGTATTTTTCGCATAAGGCTACCATTTCGTCTAATTTTGCAGTATCCCCGTCCATAGAGAACACTCCGTCAGTAATAACGACTTTTAATCTTTTATCCGCGTGAAGCTGAAGTTTTTCCTCAAGATGAGCCATATCGGAATGTTTAAAAGTATCATGCAATGCGGCGCAAAGTCTCATACCGTCAATAATTGAAGCATGAACAAGCCTGTCGGATATCATTACATCATCTTTTGTAAGGATAGCCTCGAAAACTCCGGCGTTAGCATCCATGCAGGATGGAAACAAAATCGTATCTTCCGTTCCTAAGAATTTTGTTACTTTCGCTTCGAGTTCTTTATGAATATCCTGTGTTCCGCATATAAAACGGACAGATGACATTCCGTAGCCGCGTGTGTCAAGTCCTTCGTGAGCAGCTTTTATTACATCGGGATGACTGGAAAGTCCAAGATAATTATTTGAGCACATATTAATTACTTTTTTCAGTGAAGAGCCTGTCGGAAATTCAACTTCAATATCTGCCGCCTGAGAAGAGTGAATAAATCTCTCTTGTTTAAAAATACCTTTTTCTTTTATCTCATTTAAAGTACCGGTATAAATGCTGCGAATTATATCGCTGTAAGCCATTTGTTCTCTCCTTATTTTAAATACTCGTTAACCAGTGTACAAATCTTGTTCACAGTATCAAATGCTTCAGGAGTAGCTTTACCATCCGGAATAGAGATCTTGTATTTGTTTTCTAAAAATCTTTTCAAAGAAACCATTGAAAAAGAGTCCACGATTCCGCCTGAGATCAGCGGAGAGTCATAAGATAATACTTCATCTTCGTCTTCCAGGTATTCGTTGATCACATACTCCAGCACGATGTCTTTCATTTCTGCCATTTTGATTCTCCTTTATTTTTTTATACTTTTAAGTTTTCTTCTTATTCACAAAATACAATGAAAAATAATAAATTAATGTGTTAAGGGCAAATATTAAACAAGTTAATTTAATCAATAGAATTCTCTAGAACTGAAAGCCTTTAGCGATCTTTTATATGCAAACCAGGCTGTAGGTACCGCAATGATCAGCATTAGAAAGTTTACAAGTATCATACTCACTAACGATCGTAAGTGAACTGCATGGAAGTGATCCGATCTCATTATGCAACTTACTGTTTTCCGAATAATACATAAGGCTATAACTAAGTAGAACAAATATAACCGGAATTATGGCAGTATCAATAAACATGATACCATCGTGATTACCTCCCAGAACCAATGCGGTAATAATTGTTAAAACTAATGCTCCGAGCGGAACCGCCCACAATCTGTTTCCAAGAACTTTCAAGTCTGCCATAATTAGATTTTTCATTTTACTTTCCTCCTGTCTTCTTACTTGTTAGACATATAGACCATCATCTGCTCGAGGGTCGGTTTTTCGGTCACGATCTCGAACTGCGAGAATATGTTCTGCTTTTCGACATTGCAGAGGGCTTCGAAACCGAACCGGTTCTCCTTCATTCCCAATAGTTCGTTACGCCATTTATTTCAAGTATCTTATTCATTATAATACCTCCTGTTCCTCATATAGAGTGTCAAACATCTCTTTGAGCTCACTTTTCTTTAACCCGAGCATCTTAGCCTCATCCACCGCTTCCGACAGCCTGTTCTCGATGATCTTCAATTTCTGTTCTTTGATAAATTCCTTATTCTGATGAGCCACAAAAGTGCCTTTACCGCCGACAGTCTCCAAAAATCCTTCCCGTTCAAGGTCTTCATAACTTCTCTTTGTGGTTATCACGCTGATCCTCAGGTCCCTCGCGAGGTTTCTGATGGAAGGAAGAGCCTCACCTGCCGTCAGTTCGCCCGTGATAATCATTCCCCTGAACTGGTCTGAAATCTGTTTGTAGATCGGGTCGGGTGATGAGTTTCTGATTATTATCTTCATGGTCTTCTCCGTTCATTCTGTTTTTACCGTATATAGACGCTATATACAAAATACGGAATAAAAACTGCAATGTCAAGCGATATTTTGGTGGAATAAAAAATCCCATCAAAGATGGGATAAAAGTTTATTCAATCCCCAAAAGCCAGTTCCTTCTTCGTCAAAAGTGATCACATGCTTTGAAACAACAACTCTTTTAATAATCAACGGAATAAGAATTATAAATTTCTCGTTCAAAATCAGTAAATTTCTTGACAAATGGCATAATTTTCTGTTTATTTAGGAAAAAAAGAGGTGGAATCCAATGATAAAATTCGGTTTGGTGGGATGCGGAAGGATATCAGACAATCATTTTAAAGCTATCGAAAATATTGATTCATGTCAAATTACATGCTGTTGCGATATTGATTTAGATAAAGCAAAAGAAAAAGCTGAAAAATACGGGATTAAAGCAGTGTACAACGACTATCGTCAAATGTTGGGAAATGAAAATTTAGACGCAGTTATTGTTTGTACTCCCAGCGGCATTCATCCGGAAATCGGTATTTTTGCCGCCGAAAAAATGCTTCATGTAATAACAGAAAAACCGATGGCGATTGACCTTGAATCGGCAGATGCGCTTATACAATCTTGCGATAAGAATAATGTTAAGTTATTTGTCGTGAAGCAAAATCGCCTGAACACCACGATGCAGCTGTTAAAAAAGGCAGTGGAAAAAAATCGTTTCGGGAAAATATATCTCGTTCAATCAAATGTATTTTGGCAGAGACCGCAATCTTATTACGATCAGGCAAAGTGGAGAGGAACCTGGGAATTCGACGGCGGAGCGTTTATGAATCAGGCAAGCCATTATGTTGACGCCCTTTACTGGCTTATCGGTCCGGTTGACTATGTTATGGCTGAAACTGCAACCATGTCAAGAAAAATCGAAACTGAAGATACCGGCTCTGCAATCCTGAAATTCAGAAACGGCGTCATCGGCACAATTAATGTGACATTGTTAACTTACCCCAAAAATTATGAAGGGTCAATTACCATTCTGGGAGAAAAAGGAACCGTCAAAATCGGCGGAATCGCAGTCAATAAAATCGAAAAATGGGAATTTGAAGATTATGACGACGATGACAGGATCGTTACCGAAACGAACTATCAGCCGCCCAATGTTTACGGCTTCGGACATATTCCTTATTATATTAATGTAGTTGATACTTTGAAAGGAAAATCATCTGCAGATATTGACGGCAGGGACGGAAGAAAATCTCTTGAAATTATCAGAGCTGTATATTTATCGGCAAAAGAAGGCAAAAAAATTGCCCTGCCGCTAAAATAATTTATTTTTTATCATGGACTTCGTCTTTCAGAACAGTAGTGTGTTTTCTCATTTTTCTGATTTCTTCTAAAAGTTCCTCTTGATTAATAAGCTTATTCTTTAACAGCACCTGAATTAAAGCCTCAATAGTAATCGTGTTTGTTAAAGCTAATTTTTCAACTGAAAGATCAATTTTCGGCTCGGATTCGTCTTTTTTTTTGAATGATAACACTGATTGCTCCAAATTTAAATTTATTG
>JAKLPX010000336.1 GCA_022013635.1 Candidatus Delongbacteria bacterium | reverse complement strand
TCCTTATTTCTTTCATTTAAGAACTGCATCAGTTCAACGAATTTATCATACACCATTTCGGGTGTAATATTGAAGGAATTATCTTTAGGGTCCTTAAAATCGAAATCTCTTAAATATTTATGAATAGGCAGATGCCATGCAGTCCATTTTAAAGGATTGGTCTTTGGACCGAAAACAGCGATCGTAGGTGTATTTTGAGACACTGCAAGATGATTTATTCCGCCGTCGTTCCCGATATAAATAAAAGTTCTCTGAAGCAAAGCTCCAGCCTGATTGAATGTCGTCTTCGGTGCAATAACGGGTTTGGTTTTCATTAATGAAGCCATAGATTCAACTTTTTCTAGTTCTCCCGGACCCCAAAGAAGGATAACTTCGCAATCAGTATTTTCTTTTATCATATCCGCGACTTTTGCAAATCGTTCAAATTCCCACTGCTTTCTCGGAACCGGAGTGACAGGGGAGAAAACGACGAGTTTTTTATTTGTCGGATTTACTTCGTTCAGCCAATTATTTATATATTCGACCGATTCAGGTTTGACATGATAAAAAATATTATCGCCAGTTTCTTTTATCCCGAGAGGCTTAAGCAACATGAATTTTGCTCTACCGGCATAAATTTTGTGATCCCGGATTTCTCTAAAATTATAAACCCAATTATACCCGAAAAGGAAAATCCATGATCTATTCCGGTTCCAGCCTAATCTGAATTTAGCACCGCTGAAAAATGTGATCTGTGAGGATCCCGGGCCTCTGATCGTATCAATTATCATGTCATACTTCAGTTTTCTGACTTTAATAATAGTTCTTATCCTTTCCATGTAGTAGGCAAAAGTTTTACCTTTCTTCTTTTCCATCAGGATAAGATTGTTCAGGTTCGGGTTATCTTCAATTATAACCTTAAAAGGTTTCATAACAAGATAATCTATTGTCGCTTCGGGGAATTTTTTTCTTAGGGCGGGGAGATATGCAGTATTTAAAAGCACATCGCCAAAGGGCTTGTATTGAATTATGAGAATTCTTTTAACCTGAGCCAATTCTTCTGCTGTAAGTATTCTTCCGACTTTATTAGTCAAAACTGAGCCTCTTATTGTTTGTTCTTATAGTCCACATATTCCTTCTCTTCAACAAGCTCGGAATTAAATTTAAGATTGATATCTTTCTTTATCTTTGCACGATCATCGTTAATAAAATAGACAGATCTTGCTAGCTCAATAAATTCCTTATCAAATTCCTTTCTTGATTCTTTGATCCTGATATCATCTTCAATGTGCCACAGCTTCAGGTTCACTTTTTTTAAGTCTTTGAACTCTTTAGAATCAATAAAAATTCCTGCTGAATTCATAGGCACGGTAAGAATAACAAATTCATTCTTAACATTTGCTTTTTTTACTTCATCTTTGAATTTTTCCAGTTTGATCGCAAGTATCGTGACTTTATCAACCAGTTCGCCAGTTGAAATGTCAATTTTCATGATGACTCCTTTTTATTTAATAAATTGCTCATAATTTGTGATAATTTCTCAGTGAGATTCCTGAAATTATATTTTTCGATCTCATTCCTGTCAGGCGATACGAAACTCGAATTGTTCTTCCATGATTCATAGAACCTGAGAATTGCATCCCTGATCTCTTTTTCGTCACTGATGCTGACCGTTACACCTTTCTTCGTTGATGTTATAAGATCATCAAGGTTGCTTCCCTTTTTATTAAGTAGAAGCACAGGTCTGTCAATATTGAGATACTCGAGTATCTTTCCCGAATATACGCCTTCAGTTTTTCTGTCATCGGCAAGCACCATCAAAAGCAGATTAGTCTCATACAGCTTGAGAATGCTGTCTTTATGAGGCAGAAAGCCATGATAATTAAGTAGTCCGCGATCCATAAGCCCGCCAAGAGATTTTTTTACGGCGGTAATATCCATAGGCGTGGCAATATTAAGTTTGATAGATATTTTCAAATCGTCGTAAATTCCGCAAAGTACTTTTGCTACTGTGTCAAGAGGGACCATTTTGCTGAATGTTCCGTTATATCCCAAAGAAAATTCCTTTAATTCTGAGCTTTTTTTGACAGAATTGATGTCAGGAAAATCAAAAGGGTCAAATCCGTTTGTGATCAGGTGAATTTCTGATTTTGGGTATATTCTATTATATTCATCTGCTATAAATGGAGTCACTGTCGTAATTGCTGAAGCAGTGTTAAAGGCTTTTTCTTCTAATTCAAGAATTCTGTTTTTATATTTATCAGGTTTATCAATATTGTAATAATTAAACGAGAAGGGATCTCTGAAATCTGCTATGACCGGCACTCCGAGCATCTCTTTTAGCGGTTTTACAAGATGAAGAAGAGAAAAACTTTTACATGTGATGAATACAACATCAATTTTCTTTACTGCGGCTATTTTTTTGATTGTATTTAAAGCGAAGGGGCACCAAAGCTTAAAATTATCAGGAAATAAGTATTTTCTTTCTATACTTTTGAATAATTTGGCTATATCTCCGGGTATGATCTTTCTGTAATCAAAGTAAAAAGGTCTGTGTATTTCTAAATCAGGATTTAATTCAGAAAGCATGGAGGGGTCTTTTTTTTGTCTGTTTGACCATGCTGGAATTGTAACGATGATGGGATTAAAGCCGAAATCAGGTAAATATTTTGCGAATTTAGTTACTCTCTGAACTCCTATTCCGCCTGTTGGAGGAAAGTTAGTTGTTATTATAACGCAATTTTTCATTTATTTTCAATTACCATATTGAATAACTCTAAGGTTTTCGCGTACATAATATCTTCTGTAAATCCATTTTTTATGGTTTCTAATGCATTTTTTGAGAAAGTGCTTCTCAGATTCTGATCGGAGATGAGCTTGTGCAAAGCAAAGACCAATTGATCGGAATTGTTTTTTGCAACGATGAAACCGTTCCTTGCGTCTTCGACAATTTCAGAAACCCCGCCGACATTCGTACATACAACGGGTGTTCCGGAAGCTAAATACTCTACCACAGTATTCGGGAAAGATTCGTAAAATGAAGATAAAACAGCGATATCATAAGAAGAGGCTGTAAGCATAACTTCCGTAGTGAATCCTGCGAAAATCACCGAATCTTCGAGCTTTAATTCCGTAACTGAATTTTTCAGAACATTCTCGTAATTCCCTTTTCCTGTTATAACCAGTTTTATATTTGAAAATTCTTTTTTCAATTCTGAAAAAGCATTTAAGAGGAAATGGATACCTTTTGCTTCGCTTATCCGGTCAGAAATTCCGATCACAATATCATTTTCTCCGATTTCCCAAGATTTTCGCTTCGCAAGAATTTCATCTTTGGAGAATTCAGGACAGAATTTACCTGTATGAATCACAATGGTCTTTTCTCTGGATAACCAGTTGTATTTCTTTAAAACGAGATCTCTGGTATAATTACAAACAAAAAGGTCTTTACTTACTAATTTCTGCTCCTGAATTTTACAGTTAATAAAATCGCGCTCGTTCCCAATCCGTCTTATAACAGGAATACCGAGCAGTTTTGCAGTTACCCCGCCGAAGATCACTTCTCTTTTTATATTTGTTACGACCAGATCGATCTTATTTTTACGGAGGAATCTGTATAAAAATATTAAAGTCAGAGGATTGTAATTAAAACCGAATTTTAATGGAATTAAGTTTATATCTTTCGGGCAGTGCTCAGTAAAAGCTGAATGTTTTGCGGATATAATAAAACATTTATGACCGTCAGCTTCCAGTTTTCTTGAAATACTGACATACCAGGTTAAAACTCCCGCCCATCTTTTTTTTGCACTTAAGAAGAGAATGTTCATTTAATAACCTTCCTTTACAAAAGAATGGTTATTTATATAAAGTGTTGAAAATATCAAGAAGTCTTTCCTTTGAATAATTTGCTTTAATATATTCTCTACCTTTTAAATTAAGCTCGTTCTGATTTAAGATATTTTTTAAATTGTCCATATTTACATCAATCGTATTTGGAAATTTATGAGGGTATAAAACATGTTTTCCTCTCAAAAGAGATTGAAGGACTAGATTCGGTAATCCGTCGTGCTTTGTATTCCTGATGTAAACAAAACATTCATCAAGATAAAAGTCAACATCGTTTACCCAACCACAGAACTGAATATTATCTGTTCTCTCTAAGCCTATTCCGCGATGCCCGATTATTTTAAACCGGAATTCAAGCAAATTTTCAGCAGCGGTTTTTATGAAATCATAACCATAGAAATCCTCTTTCCCTTCAGGAATATATGATAGAATAATTTTCTCTTTAGGTACGATCAGATTTTTTATTATCTCAGATTCTTCATAGTAGAACGGTTCGAATAATTCAGCTTTAGAGATTTGTTCAAGGTCGAGTTCATCGATCAAATGTTTAGAAACCGCCAGCGTCTTATAAGAATTTCTATGGATGTATCTGGCTTTATTGCCAATATTTTTTCTACCTTCTGATACTAATAGAACATCTGATCCGATGTAGTGGTTTATAAATTTTGTGTTAGACAGTTTGCATGCGATAATATCGTTGTAACTATTCTTTGCCCAGAAACTATGAATATAATCGTACTTTCTTGCAAGGGCGATCTTTGAGAGTAATCCAAGCCTGTTCCATACTTCGTATTGTATTACATGAAATTTAGTGAAATTACCTTTTAAACAGTTATAAATATAATTCATAAACGGAACATAAGAAATGAAAAGAATTCTTTTATTATTAGTTAAATGTGCGTTAGTATTTATTTTGTTTTTCATAAATTATATTTTAGCCGTAATTATTATAGTATT
>JAKLPX010000335.1 GCA_022013635.1 Candidatus Delongbacteria bacterium | reverse complement strand
TTTGATTTCATTCTTGGATATAACATTAATGAAGGAACCGCAATTTATTTTGATTACAGATTCACTTTTCAGGACATGAACGGCGATGGCGTTATCAAAGGTGATGACGAAACTATAAAAACGATAGGCATTTCAACACGAATAATGTTCTAAATTAAGTAAAAAGGCTCAGTTCAATCTGAGCCTTTTTCATTTAAGTCACGAATGAAATCAAATATTCTCGGGCCTGGAATGGTGGTGTAATCCCCCTTGAAAATAAATATTCTATTATTTTTCCAAGCTTTAGAATTGCTGAAAAATTTCCAGTCGTTTATCAGGTCTTTCTCTTCTGTATCTATATTCGAAGAAACAAGATCAATTATAATATCTGGGTCTAGCGACATTATCGTTTCTGCTCCGATTTTCGGGTACGGGATTTTTGTTTGCAAAGCATTAGAATAGCCCAATAATAGAATAATATCATATAAAAAGCCTGTTTCTCCGTTTGAATAAATATAAGAAACTTCCGTTCCGTATTCTCTTCCCACGGAAATCAAGACTTTTTTGTTGTTGGAAGGTTTATTGTACGAGTCAAGAACGGTTCTTAAAGAATCATAAATAAATCTTGCTTTTTTTTCGGAATTTATCTTTTTTCCGATTGTAAGAAAAGAATTCAAAATATCATTTAAACTTTCCTGACTAATAGTTGCAGATTTAATATTTAACAAAGCCAGTTTATCCGCAATATTCTTTTGAGACGGCATTAAAAAAACCATATCGGGTTTGAGTCTTAAGGTCAATTCCAAATTAATATCGGAAATATTAGCAACTACCAGAATATTTTTTGCCTTTTCAGGATAATTACAAAAACTGCTTGTGCCGATTATATTATCTCCTTTCCCCAAAAAAAATATTGTCTCGACAATACTTGGAGACAACGCGATAATTTTTAAATTATCAGAAAAAATTTCTTTTTTTTGTGAACATGCAGAAATAATTACCGTAATAAGATAACATACTACCAGCCTTGAATATTTCATCGTCATACCTCGTTAAATAAACAAAAAATAAGATATTAAATTATTGCGAAATTACAAGAAATTATTTAATATGAAATGATAATAAAAATATGAGGAGAAAAAATCAGAATGAAGGAACTTTATGTGGCAGTAATACATGACGCTTCGATTTTTTATGAAGATATAATTATCGGCATTAACACACAGTTGAATTATGAACCGAATAAGCTGAGGTCTAAGCACATGCTGATTAAAAACCAAATATTAAGACAAATAGAGGAATACGAGAAAAATTCTCAGACTTATGCTTTGGCGATGAAACTCAAATCAAATCTTGCCGATGTTTTATATTGTTATAAGGAAGGTATGATTGAATTTGAAGACATCCAGGCAAACAAGGATTGTACGAACGCCCAATTCGATAATAAAATAATAAGCGTCGGTTATAATATGATAAAAAAGGGTGAAGTTGACATCGTTTTTATAGCCACTAAATTCGGCGTTGTAAAATATAATGTCAATACGATAGCATTAGATAATGACCTGAATATAACCACTGTATCTTCTCAATTGGAATTTCATAATAAATTCGATAGATTTTTGTATAATGTAAAAGACGACTATTTAAAACATCATAAGATCAGGGTAAAGATAGTTAACGAAATCAAAGTCAGGGAAGATATGTTCAAAATTCCCGAAGAGTAGAATTTCTGTTCTTCATGAACAATCCGGCCTTTTTAACGGCATTTTGAAAACTGTTTATGTCTGCAACACCTTTCCCCGCGATATCGTAAGCCGTACCGTGATCAGGCGATGTCCTTATTATCGGAAGTCCTGCGGTAAAATTGACCGCGTTTCCGAACGAGAGAAGTTTTAAAGGTATCAGACCCTGGTCATGATACATTACAAGATAAGCATTAGTATTTTTCATATATGATTTTGTAAAAGCTGTGTCGGAAGGTAATGGGTCTGTAAATGCACCGTTTCCTCTGCACACTTCACGATTAAGTTTTTCAACGGCAGGCGAAATGACTTTTTGCTCCTCGTCTCCGAACAAGCCATTATCGCTTGCGTGTGGATTTAAAGAACACACTGTTATCTTCGGTTCTTTTATACCGTAGTCCCTCTGTAAAGATTCATACAAAAGCTTACCTTTCTTATAAATAGATACGATACTTAAAGCAGAAGAAACATCCTTCAAAGCAATATGAGTAGTTACGAGGGCAACTTTTATAATTTCGCCGTCAAGTATCATTAAAAAAGCGTCTGTATTTAATAAATCCGCTATGAATTCTGTATGTCCCGGATAATTGAACCCGCCCAAATGCAAAGAATATTTATTTATCGGAGCAGTTACCAGCGTGCCGGAATATCTCTCAGAAAACTCAACTCCCTTTTTTATAGCCAGACCTGACAAATATCCTGCTTCAGCCGTTGGCTTTCCGAATTCAAGCTTTAAGTTTTCGATCTGTATATCAAGGAAGTAAAATCCTGAAGATTCGATTGAATCTATTTCAGCTTCAAAAATATCATTTATATTCTTGATACTCAAGTCCAGAATGCGGGCAGTTTCATCGAAAACAGCTCTATTTCCGATAATTATGTATTGGTTATTGTCTGATATTTCTTTAGAATTAATAAATTTCAAGATCAGTTCATTGCCGATTCCGTTAATATCGCCCGCTGTTATAAAAATCAGATCCATTATTCAGCCTTTATTTTTATAAGAAATGTAACATAATTCATGCAGAAATCAAAGGTAAATAAAATTTTTGTGAGCTGTGTCACTGCATTCTGAATATAAAACCGGGATTACTGCAACACATAACTTTTTCGGTGTGGCTGCTACCGTTAAGTCCTGACCCGTTCCCAAAATTGTCATTGCGCAGGTCCCGGCAAATGTTGAAAATAATATTAATTATATGATAAGTCAAGAACTTTAATTTCCATTGACTATCCTGTAAGTTTCTTCAGCAATTACGAGCTCTTCGTTCGTAGGAATTACAATCACTTTTACTTTTGAATCTTCCGTAGATAAAAGTTCCTGTTTCCCCTTTAATTCATCATTCTTACCAAAATTAAATTTTAAACCGAGATAATCAAAATTTATGCATACATCCCTTCTAACCTCGAAATCGTTTTCGCCGATTCCTCCGGTAAAAATAATTGCGTCAACCCCGTTCATTACCGCCGAGTACGCTCCTATATATTTTCTGATTCTATAAATAAACATATCGTAGGCCAGTTTTGCTCTGTCATCGTCTTTATATCTTGCGGTGTGAATTTCTCTTATATCAAAAGAAATTCCTGATATTCCCAAAAGTCCGCTCTGTTTATTGATCAGATTATTCATTTCGGTCAGGCTAAGTTCTTCGGTTGTCATGATATGAAGTAAAGCTCCGGCATCAATATCTCCCACTCTTGTTCCCATCATAAGCCCTTCTACGGGAGTCATACCCATCGAAGTATCAACTGATTCGCCGTTTAAAATGGCCGTAATTGAAGATCCGTTTCCCAAATGGCATGTAATAACTTTCGAATTCTTCTTATCAACTCCGAATTCGTTATAAGCCTTTTCGGAAACAAAATAATGGCTGGTTCCATGAAAACCGTATCTTCGGACTTTATCTTTTACATATACCGAATAAGGTAAAGGATACATGAAGGAATAATTGGGTATGGTCTGATGGAAAGCTGTATCAAATACTGCAACCTGCGGTACATTCGGAAGTATCTGTTGCGCAGAAATGATTCCTTTCAAGTTTTGCGGATTATGTAAAGGAGCAAGATCGCTCAGGTTCTGGATCATTCCGATAACATCATCGTCAATAAGAGTATGTTCACGAAATGTTTCGCCGCCGTGAACGACTCTATGCCCGATTGCCTTGATTTCATTGTAATTTTCAAGCGCTCCCAATTCCGGATTTATTATCAGTTTCAGAATTTCTTCTATTCCCTTCTGATAATCAGGTATGTCCTTATCAATTCTGATTTTAATATTCTTGTAGTTCTCGTGCTGAATATAAGTTCCGAACAAACCTATCTTTTGCACATTGCCTTTAACAAGGCATTTTTTTTCTTCCATATCAAACAGCTGATATTTTATTGAAGAGCTTCCGCAGTTTAAGACGAGAATTTTCATTATCTATTCCTTAAGATTTAATTTTTTATCAAGGATATCTTTGATTTCATCAACAGAAATGTTTTGCAAACACTTATATTGGTCGTCCTGTCCGCAACTGAGCGGAGTCCTTGAATATTCATAGCATGGTATGCACGGATAATCCCTTTTTACGACCTCGCTGCCTTCGTTCAGCGGTTTTGTATAGGTCGAATTTGTAGGTCCGAAGATCGCCACAGCCGGAACATCCAAAGCCGAAGCCGTGTGCATCAGACCGGTATCTCCGCACACGAAAACGGAACATCTTTCAATTATTGCAGCAGAATGGAAAAAATGAATGGCTTTTACTACCGACGAATTGTCCGGTGAAATCGAACTGATTTCCTCGTTTAATTGTCTTTCAGACTTTCCGCCGAATAATAAAAAGCGGATATTCTTATTTCCAGAGTATCTTTTCATCAATTCTCCGTATTTTGAACTGCTCCATCTCTTTTTTTCCATATTTTTAAAGATATCGCTTCCTGGATGAAAACCGACGAAAATTTTTCCACAAAGAGAATTTTCTTTTATAAAATCATCCGCCAATTCTCTGTCTTTGTCAATAAGGTTGATTCTCATCTTATTTGATCTTTCGATTTTTGTTTTCAGAGCAAATTCAAAAAGCCTGAAATTTTGCTCTATCGCGTGCAAAGTCCTGTCTTCTTTTAATAATTTGCCGGATAAAAAAGACAAGTTTGGAAAATTGGAGTCAATGTACGATATTCCGAATCTTTTTTTCGCCCCGATAAAAAAATGAACGAGATGATATTTAAAATGATTGGACGGAAAAACCAGAATTGATATATCGTATTTCTCTTTCATGATTTCTCTTAATAATTTCATGTTTTCAAAGAAATCATTCTTTAAAAATTTTATTATATGCACATTTCGAAAATTATTAGAATTCTGCATTATATCCT
>JAKLPX010000334.1 GCA_022013635.1 Candidatus Delongbacteria bacterium | reverse complement strand
TTCTTTTTGAAAACAAATGATTACATAAATTCGATTAATATGGAAAATGTAAATTTGGTTTATATATCTAATTTCGTACTACCGATTATAAACGGAATGAACGGATCTGCAAAATATACAGACGATGATAAGATTTCAATAGTCCTGCAGGGTAAATTTCTTAATTCCGTCAATAATAATATTTTTCTTAACGGGATTATTGATAACGCGGAATATACAGCTGAGTTAGATTTAAATTTCGAAAACGACGAATTTTCCGATTTTAAATCTCCTTTCGGAATCTATAAAATCAAAAAAGGAAATTACAGCGGTGTTGCAAAATTGGAGATAAATAAATTTTCTAAAGAAAAACTTTATTTATCAGGAAATTTCAATTTGAAAGATCTTGATATTATTTTTAACAATAAAATTTTTCTTGAGAAAACCGGACTTGATCTCTCCTATTTCAACGGAGTGGTATCTCTTAATGATTTCAACGGGCGTTTAAACGGTCTGCCTTTTAACGGTCAGGGTAAGGTATTTAATTTGCTCTATCCTAACGGAGATATTTTTCTCGACTTTGAAAAAATCAGCGGCAGCGGAATTATTAAGGCTTTAAATATTGCAGGGCTGGATAAAAGTTTGTATGAAAACATTCAAATCGGAGACGATAATTCCCTGAACCTTCACCTGACAAATGATTTCCTGAAGCCGACGGTAAACTATAACCTGAGAATAAGTTCGCTGGTATATAACAAAACGGCAGTCAGCGATATAAAAATCGGCGGCTGTTATAACTCGGAAGAAATAGTTTTAACCGAAGCAAATATGTTTGCCATGAATAATATTGTTAAAATGAACGGTAAACTGTACGGCATTTTTTCAAACAGTCCTAAATACAGCTTGGATATTAAAAGTACCGGAGCGTTGTTTTCGAATTTTCCGATTGTAAGTTCCGAATATTTAAGGAATCAGTCCACTATCATCGAAGGAAACATTTACGGCAAGATCGGCGAATTGCCGCGGATGAAAGCAACGCTTTCTTCTTTCGATTTCAAGAATAAAGACAGCCAGAAAACATTTACATGCGATCTGTCTTTCGCAAATAACAAATTTAAATGTACTGTATTCGACATATCTTCAAATTCTGTTCTGCATGGCAATTACAACATCAAAGAAAAAGAATACAACATTTCAGGCAGCGATATTATGAATTTTTACGAATTATTATTCGGCTATAAATTATTTGAAAACGAAAAAAACTTATTCTTTGAACTTTTCGGAAATGACGAATTTTTAAATTTGAAAACCGGTTCTAAAGACGAAAAATCGTTATTTTACGGAGATTTGGACGCAAAATTCGATCTAAATAAGGACATTCTCGAATCTTTCGTCAATTGGATGCCTAGAGAAAAAAATATTTTAAGCAGACCTGCCAATTTCAGACTAAAAAAAACGGACGCCCTACTTTCTATATCGGATATTTTCTTCGACTCGAAAGAGATTTCCGGTATGGCAAGCCTAAATATTAAAGATAAAGCAATTTCAGGGGAACTTGAAGCGCAGAATATGGATTTTGGAAAATTCTTCGCTGTTCCAGGTCTTTCAACAAATACTGATTTATTTCTAAAATTAAAAGGCAGTCTTTCGGCTCCGTATATTGATATTTTCATTAACGAAAATATTTTAAAATATTACGATTCACAAAAAGACAGTCTGATCATTTCGGGGGAGGCTCAGGCTCATCTTGAAAACAAGAAACTCCGCTTGGAAAAAATTATAGTGTATGAAGGATTGCAAAAAATCGTAACTCTTGCCGGAAATATAAAAGATTTTAAATCCGTTGATCTTTCAGCTTATGGCGAGATAAAAGCGGAATTTTTTAATGTGTTTTTTGAAAAGATCAAATTAACGGGCGATATGGAATATAAGATTGATCTTACCGGAAAAATTAATGATATAAGGCTGAAGAATTCCGATATCACTATAAATAACGGTTCAATTAATGGCGATATTATCAGAAAATTCACATTCAAAACCGCAGAATTCGACAGTACAGGAGTCATGGTACAAAAATTATTAGTTGATGCCGGCAAATACTTAAATTTGAATGCGGAAGGCTTCATTCCTTATGACGACGAATCGGAGATATATGTTACGGGAGATTTTTACGGGGATTTTATTAGTTACTTTGATAAAAAGACGAAATTAATTTCAAAAGGATCTTCAGAATGCGAAGGTAAATTTACAATTGAGGGACGATATAAAAAGCCTAAGATCAAAGAAATTGAATTGTATATTCTAGACGGTAAATTCACTCCTCAAGGATCCTATGACGGTTTTGATAAAATCCGTTCGAAAATGTTCATAGACGAAAATTCAAACCTTGATATTGTGAAATTCATTATGCATTCAGCATATACGAACGGCAAGATTTCGATAACGAACGGAAGATCGGATAAATCCTACGGCGATATTATTATTCCGGGCGGAATTAATCTCGGGCACTTATCTTTGATTTTCAGCGAAAGGGGCATAGATTATCATGCTTTCAGAATGATGCTTCCGAAAGATTACGGAAACTTTGTGTTAAAGGGAAAAAATGACGATGAATTCAGAATTTATAAAAGAAACGGTAATTTAGTTCTTGAGGGAAAGGTTTTCTTGAGAAATTCGAGAATAACTTATCCTTTTTTAAAACCGGAACTGAAAGATTCGGATTCAAAAGGTTCAAAATACGATATTTCAAAGTCTTTGTTTTCAGGCTTGGAACTTGATATTGAGGTTTTACCCGCGGGAGGAAATACATACTTCTTCAACCTTGATTCGGAAGAAAAATCAATTTGGGACAGATTCGTCAGATCCTTCAGCCGGCTGGACAATGAACTTAACAACGTGAGCATTAATATCACTCCGAGCCAAAAGGGACTAATAATAAAAGGTCCGGTAGAAAAAGGTCATGAAATCCGCATTCTCGGTAATGTTTCAGGGAAAAACGGAACATGTAATTATTCGGCTTTTTCGTTTAAAATTGATAATGTTTCAATCCGTTTTGACGGACAAACAAACGAAAGCGGCTACACGGATCCTTATCTGAAAGCATCCGCAAAGACAACGGTAAAAACCAAGACCGACTCTACAGGCTTATCTGGTTATGAAACTGTTTATCTTAAAATTGTGACGAAAGAAGACGAACAGATTGTTGATTCGGAAGGGGCAAGAATAAGTAATTTAGCGATTATATTAACCGACGAATACGGAAATGTTTGGTTAGACAGCGAAGATAAACTTTCGGAGATTGACACTAAAGGAACAGTGAAACAAATGTTCAATGAAGCAGTTGACACAAAACTGCTCAGTCCTATAATTTCGCCGATAGAATCCGCACTCGGAAGATTTTTGGGAGCGCAGGTTTCGATCAGACCGAATTTAAGCGGAAATTTTATGAATAACGAGCTCGGCATTCTTGAAATACCCGAAAACTATGCGGAGTATTTCGTCGGGAGCGAATTCTACATATCAAAGTTTTTTACAGACGATCTTGCTCTGACCTGGAATTCGAAATATATAGGTTCGGAAGAATATTCGGAAAAAACCGAAAGGGATTACGGCTATAAAAACAGTCTGAGCTTTGACTACCGCCTGAATAATTATATATTTTCATCGGCAGGTTACCAGTACGATTCAATCAATGATGAATACGGATATAATGTCGCCCTTTCATACAGATACAGGTTCATGAATATATCCGAACCGTATTATTATATAAAAAACCTTCTCTACAAAATGAGGAAATGAAATGACGATTTTGGAGATATTTATTCTCGGATTAGCCCTGTCAGCAGACGCTTTTGCGGTTTCATTAGCCGCAGGAATGTGCTCTTCGGAAGTTAAGATAAGCGATAAATTCAAAATATCATTTTTCTTCGGAATATTTCAGGGAATCATGCCGGTAATAGGCTGGTTCGCGGGATTTTTGTTCCTATCTTATATTAAATCCTTCGATCACTGGATAGCAATGGGGCTTTTAAGTTTTATCGGAA
Source organism: Candidatus Delongbacteria bacterium (assembly GCA_022013635.1). Taxonomy (GTDB): domain Bacteria; phylum UBA4055; class UBA4055; order UBA4055; family UBA4055; genus JAKLPX01. The sequence continues at coordinate 5,180 of JAKLPX010000334.1, read as the reverse complement.
TAAAAATGATAATCGAAAGCAGAAAAGCCGAAGACTGCAAAACCTTTAACTATTTTAGTACAGGCTCATTATTCGTCATGGCTATAGCCACAAGCATTGATGCCTTGGCAGCCGGATTAAGCATCCTTTTTTTAGGCATTGAAATATTTTTTCCAGCTTTGTTTATAGCTTCTACGACTTTCATGATTTCTCTTATAGGCGTGAATATCGGCAAAAAAGCAGGACGAAGATTAGGTCAGAATGCGGAACTATTTGGAGGAATAATTCTAATCCTGATCGGACTAAAAATATTACTTGATGGCTTCTAAGTATTTAAGCATAATATCAATTAAAAATGAATAATTATACTTAAATTGTAAATAATTTTGCATAAACGAATCAAAACTGTTAAATTTAAAGAAAAATAGAGGTAAAAATCAAATATAATGTTATCGAAAACGCTCCCGGCTATAAACGATTGAAAGAAACTGTAAAAATGGATATTTTACCTACTCCATTAGCCGTAGAGAGAACAATAGAATTGCTTTATAATAAATTGAAGAAAAATATTATCCTTGTTAATATCGGGTATTCGATAGTTCCATTTGGTCCTGTTAAAAAAAGCAAGCCTGTCAAGAATGCTGCTATGTTCGGATCCGCGCGAATCAGAACCGGGGTCATCAGACCGAAAATAATTACAAATAATTAACGGATAATTTTATGGAAGAATCTATTTATTCTCAGGCATACTCAGGAATGAAATTAGCTAAACTCGGAACCGCTCAATATATCGAAATTGCGTTGGTACTATTAATATTTTTATTTATAACAGGCTATATTTTGGTATCATTAAAAGAGAAACGGGACAAGAAAAAAGAAAGAATGATAAAAGTTTATATTGAGTGCAAAGAATAAAAGGAAAAGAATGGAACAGATGCAAAGACTTGTCGGGATAATGAAGAGACTCAGAGATAAAAAAGACGGCTGCCCGTGGGATTTGGAGCAGACACCGGATAGTCTTAAGAAATATATTCTCGAAGAAGCTTATGAAGTTATAGAAGCAATAGAGGATAACGATCCTATGGAACTCAAGAAGGAACTTGGCGACCTTTTACTGCAGATAATATTTCAATCTCAGATCGCCGATGAAAGCGGTCATTTTAATATTGAAGAAGTTGCAAAAAGTATATCTGACAAACTTGAACTGAGGCATCCTCACATTTTCGGAGAGAAAAAGACACTTACACCCGAACAGGTTAAGAATAACTGGGAAATTATTAAGAAGGAAAAGGAAGGCAAGAAAAGGATTTTAGACGGCGTTCCGAAAAGTTATAACGCTCTTTTAAGGTCATTAAGGCTTCAGCAGAAGGCGGGGGCGGTAGGTTTTGAATGGAGAAAGGCGGTAGATATACTTGAAAAGGTTAAGGAAGAGATTACTGAGCTTGAGGAAGGAATCAAAAATAATGATGTAACTAATATTGAAGAGGAATTAGGGGATATCTTATTCGTTATCGTCAATCTTTCAAAGAAATTAAATGTAAATCCTGAAGATGCTTTACAGAAAGCTAATAACAAATTTATCGGCAGATTTAATTATATTGAAGAGAAAGTCGAGAGTTTGGGTGCCAAAATGCAGGATAAATCCCTAGAAGAACTTGACGCTATCTGGAACGAATCGAAAAGGCTTATGAAATGAAAGAAATAATTACCAGCCTGCAAAACGCGAAAATCAAGGAACTTGTAAGATTCAGGGCAAAAAACGGTAAAACAGGAGAAAATGATATTCTGATCGAGGATGAAAGAGAAATCATCAGAGCGATTGATGCCGGAATAGAATTTAAGGAAACTTTTATATGCGAAGAAATCCTTGAGAATAAAGATAAAAAACTTTTAAATAAAATATCAAAATTATCAAAGAATGTTTATTTTCTTTCGAAAGCTGTTTTTGAGAAAGTGGCGTATAAAAACGATCCGTTCGGGATCATCATTAAGGCTGAATTCAGAGCATCGGAATTTAGTGACATTGATCCTGAATGCAGCTTTATTCTGGTTGCAGAATCAATCGAAAAACCGGGAAATCTCGGAGCTCTGATACGGACAGCGGACGGAGCAGGGATAGATACGATCATTCTGGCTGACAAGATCACAGATTACAGGAATCCGAATGTTATCAGAGCTTCGACAGGAACGATATTTTCAAAGAAAATTATCGAGGCATCAACCGAAGATACAATAAAATTTTTAAAAGCGAATAAATTTCAGACAGTTTCTGCCGATCCGTACAGCAAAACGGTTTATTCGGATACAGATTTTACTAAAAAAACCGCTGTCGTTGTAGGATCGGAAGCATTCGGATTGTCAGAATCAATGAAAAAGAATGCCGATATTCTCGTCAGCATTCCTATGAAAGGAGTTGCGGATTCACTGAATGTCAATCAGGCCGCGACAATTTTTTTATACGAAGCTCTAAGACAGAGAAGTTAAATAACTACCACTGCAGCTTAACTTTAGGATCCTCTTTGTCTTCTTCGTCCTTATCTTCTTTTTTAGAGTCAGACTTCTTTTTTAACTGACCCTTATTTTTTGCCGATGCGGGATTTTTGCCGAATAAATATCTTACGCCTATACCGATATCAGGGGAAATGTTTAATTCCGGCATAATATCAACTACCGGAACAAGTTCAAGAAAAATAACTAATGGAACTTCCGGAAAGTTATAGCATGCGCCGAGAGGTATCCTTGCACCGAATTTCAAGTCCTTATCTGCAACGATCCTTGCTCCGATCCCATAATATAAACCGAGTCGGCCCTGATCAACAGGGATCAGATCAAACCTGTGAATAAGATAATCCGAATGCAGGTGGACTCTGTCGTTGTCATTGTCAAATCTGTCGTTATCATAATTGCTCCATCCGAGCCCGAAATCGAAAGCGGTTCTTTGATCGTTCCACAGCTTTGCGGACAGTCCGGCTGGCGAACCTAATATCAGCCCGAATTCAAATTCAGACGCGCTCAGGCTGTTTAAAGATATGAGGCAAATTGAAATCATTATCAGAAATTTCTTCATTATCCGTTTCTCCTTTAATATTCCGTGAAAATGAGTTTGTAAACTGTCTGGGCTTCCTTCTTTCCTTTAATATTTACATTTACGATCTCTTCGAATTCGTAAGCACCCTTTAGTAGTTTTCTCGTTTCGTGGCCTATCATTATATTAGAATTGTAATTTTTATTTATTTGTTCAAGGCGCGAGGCCATGTTAACAACATCTCCTATTACGGTATATTCTAATCTGCTTTCCGCACCGATGTTTCCGAGAAGTACATCACCTGTATTTATTCCTATTCTCGTTTTAAGTGAGATATCGTTGAATTTTATTTTTGACGACTCCCTCACTATTTCTATGGCTGCCTGAACTGAATGATCAGCGTGTTCAGAATCTTTTAGAGGAGCATTGAATACCGCCATAACTGAGTCACCTATAAATTTATTTACGACACCATTATTTTTTTGAATTACGCCGACAAGAAAAGAAAAATATTCATTGAGCATTTTTACCAGCTCAGCCGGACTCATTCTTTCCGAAACCGAAGTAAAATCTGCTATATCAGTGAACATTACAGTAGTATTATTGATCTCGCCTTTAAGATTGACTTTCTTTCCTATCACTTCCGCAGCAATTTCGGGTGCTATATATTTTCCGAAAGTGTCCCTTATAAATTCGCGTTCTTCCAATCCTTTTGACATGTCATTGAAATCCTCCGCGAGTCTTCCGAATTCGTCATTAGTGAGAACGACTGCCTGATAGCCGTATTTTCCATTTCTTACTTCTCCGAAAGCATAAATAAGCTCCCTGAAAGCCCTGTAAATTTCTTTTGAAAATACAAGTAATGCTATGATTATTGCTGCCAACAGTATCAAAAATGTGCTTATAAGGGATGTGTCTTCCGCTGTTATAAAATCAACAAAAGCATCCCACTGTCCGCTGTAACGAAGAACAAAATATATATCAACAGCGGGTGATATAAGCAGGATCAGAAAAGTAGCCGTCAGCTTAACAAACAAACTTTCCTTTCTGACAGGAAAAATGATTCCTTCCTTTTCATAAAAGTGGCGTTTTAAGGTCAGAGAATAGTAAGATAGAATTAGGTATGTTAAGAAAGGTGCAAGAAGAATGTAGCGGTTAGAGAAGACAAGAAAAATATTGAACATGTCTCCGAAGCTTAATTCCTGACGCGAGAAAATCAGAAAAAGCCTCAAAAGAATGTAAACTGAAGATGAGGTAATAAAAGCCATTATAGAATTTCGGTTAAGGTCGTTTACGGCTGTGATTATGGATTCTTTGTCTTTTCCTGTTTTTATATATTCATCTATCGGTTTGAATATCCGGTCTGCAAGAAGTAAATTAATAATCCCGAAAGCGATTATCGAGCTTATAAAAGACTCAGCCCATTCATTACCGTAAATTATAGCAACAATAGTATGTACCGTCAAGATCGCGAGAATGAAAAACGAAACAGAAATGAAATATTTAATTCTGAAATTGAATTTATTAGAAAAAATTCTGAAACGCAACAAGTACTCCTTATTAATTATGTGAAATTTGCGGGATTTTATTTAGAAATGCAAATGAAACATTAAAATACAAAACTTGCTTTTTCAACCATAATTTATTATATTTAACCTTATGAATAATAAATAACGGAGTCAATTATGTTAAAAAAATCAATGGTGTTTCTTTTTGTGGTGATTGCTTTTACGGGAATCTTCATATCATGCAGTGATGACGATGACAGCTCGACCGGTCCGGATACAACAGCACCGACAGTGTGGATTGCCTCTCCTGCAGACAGTTCGGAAGTAATCAGCGGATTGACTTTAGTGATTACAGCCGGTGTGTCTGACAATGTCGGAGTTACAAGAGTGGAATTTTATGTTGACAGCATTATTAATGGGATTGACAGCATTCCTTCAACTTTTTCGTACGAATTTAGTACGATCGGAAGAGATGTAGGAGACTATGAAGTGTATCTTAAGGCGTATGATGTAGCAGGAAATGTAGATGAGTCTGAGAAAATCACAATAACCATAACTCCTGAGCAGAACCTTGAAGTTACATCCCCTACCGGTTCAGATGAATGGAATATAGGCAGTATTCAAGAGATTAGATGGAATAGTAATACTGTTGATTCTCTTGTAAAAAT
>JAKLPX010000333.1 GCA_022013635.1 Candidatus Delongbacteria bacterium | reverse complement strand
GTTCAGCTTGACAGATGGCTCAAAAATTACAAATTCAATACGAAAAATCCTATTGTGGACATTTCAATAAATCAGGAATTGTTTAGTTTTTTAAATGAGAAAGAGAAAAAATTGCTTCAGGAAATGCTCATCAAGAATTGGATAAAAATAAATTTTACAGTGAATAACACGCTTAACTTATATGATTTCAGATGTTTTTTACCGGGCACAGAAACCGATGTAACGAAAGAATACATGAATTAAATTTGAGTTAAAATGACAAACGACAAGAAAAGAATAGCTATAATTACCGGAGCGTCTTCAGGATTCGGCAGGTTGTTTGCCCACGAATTGGAAAGAAATATTGATCTTGAGGAGATCTGGCTTGTAGCGAGAAGAGAAGAAAAACTTATTGAAACGGCAAATTCCCTGGAAAGAGTTAAGGGCATAATTATTGTTGCCGATCTCTCGACTCAGGAAGGATTGGATTCCGTACTGAAAAAAGCCCAATCTGAAAATCCGTCAGTAAAAGTTCTTATCAATAACGCGGGTTTCGGAAGATCGGAGGAATTCACCAAAGGCGATGAAGGGTATTATTCAAGGATGATTGATTTAAATGTAAAAGCACCTGTCATCCTAACAAAAAGACTTTTGAAATATATGGATGAAGGTTCTAAAATTTTAAATATTGCTTCTTCGGCCGCTTTTGCCCCCTTGCCTTATTTTGCTGTTTATGCAGCATCGAAATCTTTCTTACTTAATTTTTCTTATGCTCTGAATGTAGAGCTTAAATCAAAAGATATTTCAGTAACTTGTGTTTGTCCAGGTCCTGCTGCGACGGAATTTTTCAGAACAAAGCAAAAGAAAATTAACGGACTTAAGATAGAAGATCCTAAAAAGATCGTCCGTAAAGCCATCAGGGACATGAAGAAAAAGAGGAAAATATCAATTTGCGGATTCCGCATGAATACTCTTAGAATTATATTCAAATTTATTCCGAGAAGTTATCTCGCATGGGCGGCCGGCAAGATAAAATTTCCAAAATAATTTTGTATTATATGCGTATTTAGTCATAAACAAGATTGATTGCCTTACAAAAATAATTAAAATAACTATTGACAACAGCCTAAAATTATAGTAAAATACTCTTGATGGAGAAAAATGTGAATAATATGTGAATAAATTAACAACTTTAGAGGAGTTCGAAAAATTAGACAAGCCTTGATATAAAGAAGCAAAAAAGTTTAACAAACAAAGGAGAGAAAATGAAAAAGATAATAGTTATTGCAATGCTGCTGGTTTCAATGATGAGCTTTGCTCAGATAACAACAACAAAAAACGAACTGATGGCTGGTGCTGATTTCACTTGGGGTTCCTATAATCCACTGGGAGGCGAATGGTCGTATGTAGCTGAAGACAATTACATGAGTTTTACAATCCCTGGTGTAGAATATCAGTTTGAAGCTAAACCGAATGATATGTTCAAGCTGTTTCTCCATGCAGATGCGGGTTATTTGATGTCTAAGTACACTGATGATGGCGATGCACCTGCAAATGGCGATTGTTTTGCTTCGGCAATGTACTTCGCACTTGAACCAATGGTAAAAGCTTATTTACCAAACAACCTGTTTGTCAAGATAGGCTTACCCTTTGGCTTTATGAATTTAACCAAACAGGATGAAGATGCTGACGCTGAAAGCGGACAAAAATTGGATATGTGGGCTAACTTCGGATTTGATAACAGAGAGATTGAAATGCACGGATTAACTCCATGGGACAAATTTGAAAAAGGTATGGCATTCTACGGTAAATTTGAAATGGGAATTCTGGAAACATGGGAAGATGAAGATACTGAAGAATTCCAGATGTATTTAGGAGTTGAAGGTTGTTACGCATACTACATGGAAAATATGATGGTCAAGCCTTATCTGAAATACAAAATGCAGTTGAATGAAGGCAGTGATACCGAACCTTTGCAAAAAGATTCTTCGATTGACATCGGTGCTGTATTTGCAAAAGACTTCAGCGAACAGTTCAATTTGGAAGCCGGACTTGATTTTGGAATCAAAATGCTTGAAGAAGAAAATACAGCTGGCGATGATATGTTAAATTCTCTCAATATCGGAGCTGCTGCAAACTACTATGTGATGCCGGAACTTGATGTATTCGGCGGGTTTGAACTATCAATGGATTTGACTTCTGAAGATGTTGATCCTGGTTATGCAATTAAACTTGGTGCAGAATACACATTGAATCTTCTTAAGTAATTGAAACTTGTTTTTCGTAAAAAAAGCCCCGATTTTTCGGGGTTTTTTTATTAATCCATTTGACCGCAAGGAATATTTTGTATATATTGCTGACAATAAATGTGTATGGAGTAAAGCATGAAGCAATTTATCCTTATTTTGATTATTTTTAGCACAGTCTTTTCTTTCGCACCTGAAACAGTCAAAGCCGAAGCTGATTCGGTAGAACTTGAAATTTATGACAATGAAGCTGATTCGGTAGAATTTGAAGCTGATTCGGTAGAACTTGAAAGTTATATTAATGAAGCTGATTCGGTAGAACTTGAAACTGATTCAATAGAATTTAAACCCGATTCAATAGAATTTAAAACTGATTCGGTAGAACTTGAAAGTTATATTAATGAAACTGATTCGGTAGAACTTGAAACCGACTCGGTAGAATTTGAAAGTTATGACAATGAAATTGAAGAAAGTTTGATAATAAAGAATAAACTCGTCTCTGCGGCTTCTTTGAGTGTGCTTTTAAATCATGAAAGAGAATCAGAGAAAACAAAAAGAGAATTTGACACCCCGTCGTTTTCATATCAATTCGAAATTCAGCCGAAAAAGTCCCTGAAATTTTACTGTAATGCAGACTGTGGTATCAATTTGAACAGGCTGACTGTTGACGGCGAAGCGCCCGAAAATATGGACAGCTATGAAATAAATTCTAATATCAATCTTGCTCCTGAATTAAAAATGAATGCGTCACGCACTTATTTTTTAAAGCTTGGATTGCCTTTTTATTATAATCACACATCTCCTCAAAAAGAAAATACAGCCGTCGTTGACACAACATCTTTGAATTTTTCATCTTCATTTGGTTTTGATTCGAGAGAATCAGATATTCATGCTTTCTCTCCATGGGATGAATTCGAAAGAGGACTTCTTGCGGAATTTAATTACACCACCGGAATTTTTTATTCGGCCAATAGTCAAGATTTTGATGATCTTACAAATAGAATTTATTTTTTACTTTCTTTATCAAAATTCAGCGAAAGATACAATTTAATGCTTAAACCGTATATTTCATTTGAGATAGAATTAAACGACAGAATAGTTGATCCGATATGGTTTACTGCCGGCGTCTTCAGCGCATGGGATTACAAAATGGATATTAATTTAAATGGATATATGAAGATTAAATACGGGCAGTTTGATGTTGATAACGATACCGATCTATGGGGAACCGAAACATTTTATCAGGCAGGAATCGGCGCAAATTACTATATATTCAAAGAATTCGACCTTTTTACGGAGATTAATTTTAATAAGCTCCTTTTTGCCGATAAAGACCCTGTGACAGTTGACGGAAACGGCGTTCAGGAGGACGATCTTGAAATATCTATTAAGTTCGGACTTAAATATTTAATTGATTTTAGAAAATAGAAAAATGAAAAACATATGTATTATTCTGTTATTTATACTGATTTCTCTGATTTTTTCACAGACCGAAAAAGGCATATCTATTAAAACAACTGCAGGTAACGAAGGAAAGCGGTGGGCGATTTGTGTTGGGATAAATAATTATGATTATTCAGGTATTTTAGATCTAAAGAAAGCTAGAAACGACGCGGAATTTCTCGGTGCATCGCTTAAAGATTACGGTCAGTTTGATTATGTTTTTGTTATGACTGATAATGATCCGAGAAGCGTTGATTACCCTTCATTAGGAAAATTCAGGTCAAAATTAAAATATCTTGAACAATTTCTGGAACCTGAAGATCTTGTCGTATTTTCATTTTCTGG
>JAKLPX010000332.1 GCA_022013635.1 Candidatus Delongbacteria bacterium | reverse complement strand
CAACATTTGTTCCGAGTTCAAGGATTTTCTGCGGCTGTTTCAGCATTACAATTTGTGATAAGAATTTTGCGACATCCCGCCTTACAACCGGATGCTTGTTTTCAACAAGAACAGCGTAAAACTCGTCAGTCTCATCGGTATTCAGATTCAGAAGGGAATTTACATAGTCTGTTATTTGGAGGTTTGTGATCATCGCGGTCTCGTTTTTAGTTTGTTGTAAATATAAGGTTTCAAACAGTAATTATCAAATGTCTAGTTCAAACCGCTCTGAGTTTTAGAAAAATCCAAACTCTATGCGCATGAACCAATTGCTGCTTTGAAACATTAGAGTATGTAGCGGTAAAGATTGAGAGTTTGGATTTTTCTAAAACTCAGAGCGGCTAAATAATCAAAATTATGTTTAAGTTGTTAGCTAAAATTAATGAACTCGAATAAATTATAAAAAAATCTCTTGACAATACATTTTTATTGCTGTAAATTACTTTAGATTTTAAAGTTCTTTGCGAAAATAGATCAAAAATAAAAAAATAAAAACAAAGGGAGAAAAAATGGAAAACAAAAACGCAGTGCAGGAAAATCTGGAATACATCAAACAGGTAATTCTGGATTCAAAAAACATGATCAGGGAAAAGGGTGATATCGCTATACTCTGGGGAATAGTAATAATAATCGCTCAGCTGTCGAGTTTCTTTCTGATCAGAGCAAAAGAATACTCGTATATCGGATGGATGTGGATCATTGTGATAGCGTCAGGCTGGATAATCACAATAATTCTGGCAAAGAAAAAGGACAGAAGAGGAGTTTCCACAAGTGCGAATAAAATTGATTCAGCAACATGGGTTTCAACCGGTATTACGATGACAGTAGTCGGATTTGCCGGGAGCTTCAGCGGGATGATATCCGGATATTCGATAAACGGTTTAATGGCTATGTTTCTCGGTAATGCCTTTTTTATTACAGGCATGATCTACAATGCAAAGATGTTCAAAACCGCAGCTGTCGGCTGGTGGATCGGCGGAACAATTCTCTTCTGGATCAAAAATGAATATACATTCATCGTTTTTGCGATCATGATGCTATTATTTCAGACAATTCCCGGGATCATGCTTTACATCAAATATAAAAAAGAAGAGGCTAAATAATGACTGAATTCGACTCAAATCTTCTGGATGAATTAATCCACTCAAAGCTGAGATTGGGGATCATGAGCATGCTTATCAGCGTAGATTATGCGGAGTTCAGCGTAATTAAAAACAAACTTCAGGCCACAGACGGCAATTTAAGCGCAAATTTACGGAAGCTTGAAGAAGCGGAATATATAAAAGTATTTAAGACTTTTGTGCTCAGAAAACCTCAAAGCAGATATTCAATTACCGAAAAAGGAAAATCGGCATTTGAAAACTATATTTCAAATTTGGAAAAACTGATAAATAATTAAATTCAATTCAGAGGACAAACAATGGAAAAAGGACTTATTATAATTAACACCGGCGACGGAAAAGGTAAAAGCACCGCCGCTTTCGGAATCTTGGCCAGAGCTTTAGGGCATGATTTAAAGGCAGGTGTCGTACAATTCATAAAATCGCCCGGAGATTACGGCGAAATATCATTTTTTAAAGATAGGGCAAAGACCGATTGGTATGTAGTCGGCAGAGGTTTTACCTGGAATTCCGATAATCTTGAAAGAGACAAAGAGATCGCAAGAAAAGGCTTCGAAACCGCCTGCGAAATGATAGATTCGGATGAGTATGATTTACTTGTGCTTGATGAGATTACCTATATCACAAACTATCATTTTATTGAAATTGATGAATTTATCGAAGTTCTGAAAAACAAGCCTGAAAGGCTGAATATTATTTTAACCGGCAGAGACGCCGATCCTAAGCTGATTGAGATCGCCGACACTGTTACCGAAATGAAAAAGATCAAGCACTGCTTTGATCAGGGGATCAAGGCTAAAAAAGGTATAGAATATTAATTGATGTGATAACCCTGGTCTGTAAGTTTATTCAAACTTCTGGTTGATCGTGTCAGTTGCAGATGTTTATAATGCTCTTTCATGTAAAAGAGTTTATAAGGAAGCGTGGAAAGAGGATGCGGTACTTAAAGAAGAGTAATTATGGTAATATTCTTTTTTCAATATACTTTGAATTCATAATCCTGACAGTACCCAGATAATTCATTGTAAATTCAAGCGCATCACCGACTTTGTAATTTTTATTATTACTGCCGAGATCAATAACAATCATATCAGAACTTGCCCCGACAATTTTAATTTCGGGATCGGCCGGGAACATCTGATCCTGTTCAATATCTAATAAACCGATATTGATAATGGCCCGTAAAGTTGTTTCGCCGATATCATGTTCGTCAAATTGTAATGACTCTCCCTTAACATTCGTACCCATTTCGCCCATCGGCACCATCGGTTTCTCGATCAATTCGATTATTTCCGCATAGAGTCTGAATACATCATTATGCAATTTTTTGAATTTCGTATTGTTATAAACATCGGTTCCGAGAAATAAAGTTTCACCCACTCTAAAATGATTTATACCTTTCGGCAGCATTTTTTGAAATATTAAGGGGATAGTAACCGAAGAACCGCCTGATACGAGAGGTATTTTTTTGTTGAATAAGGCTTCTATAAGTTGCTTATACAGACTTAATTGTATTAATTTATCATTATCGGGTAAAACTCCGTAAAGACAGGATAAATTTGTTCCGATACCGGCAACTTCGATGTTCTTTAATTCGAAAACCTGCGAATAAAATGAAATCAGGTTATCCCGCATTATTCCTTCTCTCAGTTCGCCCATTTCGATCATAATAATAATTTTATGAATTTTATTCTGTCTTTCAGCTTCTTTGGAAAGAGCTTTTATTGTTCCAATATTTGTATTTAAACTTATATCCGAACAGCTTACAACTCCGGCTACAGAATGTTTCGCTGGCGGTTTTATATAAATTGTTTCAATTGAAGGATCTATATTTTTGATTACTTTAAGATTAGGAATTCTTGAATCAGCGATCTGTTTTACGCCGAGTTTCAATAATTCTTTTAAATAATCTTTGTTCCCGCAAAGTATTTTTGAGACGACACACCATTGAATACCGCGTTTTTTAAAAACTTCATCAAGAAATAAAAAATTATTTCTAAGTTTTTTGGGATCTAATGTTATATAGGCCATTTATACCCTTTTTTATTTAATAATTATTCTTGGAATATCATTCGGTAACCGGGATAATATCTCATAATTAATCTGCTGACTGATCTCACTGAAAGAATCAACAGATATCGTCAGATCATTCTGTGAGCCGATCAAAACAACTTCATCTCCTATCTTGAGATCAGCAATATAACTTACATCAGCTATGATCATATTCATATTTACCAGACCGATGACATAACATAACTGTCCTTTGATAAGTATCCTGCCTCTATTTGAAAAAGATCTGCTGTATCCTTTGGAGTATCCTATCGGAACTATAGCTGTCTTCATATCATTTTGAGCCAAATATGTAGTTCCGTAACTTATAAATTTTCCTTTTTTGATCTCTTTGATACTCATGATCTCACTTTTTAATCCGATAACTCTCTCAAGAGGATCAATAAAATCCTTTTTTCTGGCAGTATATCTCAAAAAGACTTCTTTACTTGACCAGAATCCGTACTGCATTATTCCTATTCTGACTAAATTCTGTCTTGAACCCGGATAGGACATTGTTGCGGCTGAACATGCTAAATGATAATATTCCGGTTCAATATTATGTTTTTTAATTTCGATTTTGTATGCGTCAAAGCTTTTTATTTGTTGTATCACCCTTACATGGTTTGCAATACTTTCTGCTCCGGCTAAATGGGAGCATAATCCGCTTACAATAACCGATGATTTGTTTTCGTTAATGAAATTCAATGCTTTTATAAACTCTCTTTTATTCAAACCGCTTCTGTTCATGCCTGTTTCAACTTCCAAGTGAATTTTTGCAGGAATATTTATATATCTTGCAATTTCTACAGCCTGTTCAAGCCTTTCAGGATCGAAAACGAAGAATTCAAAACCTTTTCGTATAACATCCTCAAGATTGTTTTTTCCTATCCATCCCATGATCATTATCGTCGAATTTTTATTTAAAACTTTATGGAGTTTTAAGGCCTCATGATAATCGAATACCGAGAAATGATTGATCCCTTCAGCTTCAACAAGCGGAGCGAATTCATTTATTCCATGACCGTAGGCATTAGCTTTTACAACAGAAGAAATTTTAACATCATCCCCGACAGATTCTTTTATAAATTGAATATTTTTTTTTTATGGCGTTTCTGCTAATGGTTATTTCGATTGGATAATCCATCTTATTAGGCATTATGTATCCTTTTTATAGCGCATTTCAATATATTTGGTAGTAAATCCTATTTTCTCGTAGAGATATCTGGCGGGATTGTCAGGCTCTACATGAAGTGCGATTGAGCCCTCAGCAACCTCAACTGCCTTATGCATAAGTTTTTTGCCTATACCATGTCCTCTGTGCTCTTTGTGAGATGCTATATAAACCAGAATATTTTCAGGAATATAATCTTTCATTCCCGTTCTGTTGACTATCACAGCCCCTACTGTTTTTCCATCTTTAAAACATTCAAGTATGAATCCTCCAAAAGATTCTGTAAGCTTAAGAGCATAATCCATTGCCTTAAGGATATCAGCTTTAGGATCACCGTAGTTTTCAAGATTCTCATAAAGAAAGTCGAGTATGTTATTTTTTTCAATTTCCGAAGGAAGGTGTTCATGGTCAAAAACTTTGATTTTAAACAAAACAATACCTCCAATTAAATTACTGACTTAGCTTTAAGATAATTTTAAGATAAGAAAAAAAACCATAAATTGCAACTCTGCCGAAATAAAAAAATAAAAAAACCCCGATAAAATCGGGGTTCTCCTAGTGAGAGAGGACGGACTCGAACCGTCGACCATCGCCTTAAAAGGGCGGTGCTCTACCTACTGAGCTACTTTCCCTCCATTCAAAAAGCAGTGCCAAATATAAAACTTTATAATTTCTAAGTCAAGTATTTTTTCGGTAAACCGACTTAAATTTTACTTATAAATCACTTATCAATAAGTTTTATTTCAAATATTTTCGGCCAGTATTTTCCGGTTATGAAAAAATTACCGTTTCTATAAGCTATTCCGTTCAGAACTTCTGCCTGATAATATTCCTCGGCAGTAAGCAGATCATTCAGGTAATATCTGCGTAATTCAGAACCTGTCTGAGGATCAATCGAAATTATATAATTACTCCCCCAAATGTTGGCGTAGAGTTTTCCTTCGGCGAATTCCAATTCATTCAGCAAAGAGACAGAAATATTATTAGAATCCTTTACGATTATAGTTCTGATCAGACTGAAATCTTCAGGATTTCTGAAATAAACCTTATCCGAGCCGTCGCTCATGATCAGGTTCGTTCCGTCGTTGGTAAGTCCCCATCCTTCACCTGTATAGCTGAATTCATTTATTTTTTCAAGATCGGAATAATTATAAACCAGACATTTCAATGATTTCCAGGTAAGTTGGTAAACTTTATTGTTAAAAACTGTTATACCCTCGCCAAAATAAATTGAAGGGAGATTTATTTCCTGGTAAACCTGACCGTTGTTAAAATTGTATTTTACGATCTTGGAATAACCGTTCTTTCCGGTACCTTCAATTAAAGTGTCGCCGACAAATTCAAAACCCTGTGTGAAGTAAGATGTATTGTGAGGATAAATATTTAGAATATCATAGTCTGAATCCGGTGTGTTTACTTCCTTATTACATCCGGCGAAAAGAAGAAAGCTTAAAAATAGAAAAAGCAGCGATTTCATTTTTTCATTTTAAGATGGTCTAATCTTACTATGATTTTTTCTAAAATATCAAAACCTTCCGTTTTAGTAGCAAGCCTGATTCCGTCAAGACCGGGATTAGAATTAACTTCCAAAAATACAGGTCCGTCCTTTGTTCTGATAAAATCAACTCCGGCTATTTCAAGACCGAAGGATTTTGAGATCAATAAACATTGTTCTTTTTCCTGAATCGTCAGATCCGCTTTTTTTACATGAGCGCCTTTTTTGTAATTAGCCCTGAAGTCCCTGTCGGAATTGGTCCTTTTCATTGAAGCTATTATTTCATTCCCGAGAACAAATACTCTGAAATCAGAGACAGTGTCGTCATCCGATTTGATAAAATCCTGAATTAAAAATATCTCATTCCTGTTTACATTCCAGATATAATCAATTGTTGAGATAAGTTGTTTTGTATCGTAAACGAGTAAAGTCGAGCTCCCGAGAGAACCGAATATATTTTTTATTATCAGAGGAAAGGAAAATTCTTTCAAAATGGTGTCAATATCCTCCGGTCTTCTGATGATGGCAGAACGGGTAATATTTATACCGAGAGACGACATTATCTGCAACGATAGAAGTTTGTTCCTGGCTTTCATTATAGAATCAGGCGAATTTATTACCGGAACACCGGCTTTAAGGAATTCATCCACAACATAGTATTCCGCATTGCTTTTTTCTCTTACCGAAAGCCGGTTTAAAATAATATCGTAACAACTCGGGTCGAAAGGTTTTCCGTTATAATATAGCTTGGTTGAATTAGTGTCAACAATCAAATTGAACTCGCCGTTCTTGAAAAGATCAACCTTATGTCCTTTTCTTTCCCCGATAATTTTTAATTCGATAATATTCGGGAAAAAATCGCATTCCGTTATCGTTGCCGTAAGAATTCCCAATCTCATAATTTACTTCTTCGGTATAAATAAATTTCTATGATTTTCGCTGAATTTAAAATTTCCCGAAGAGACTACATTTCCGTTAACAACGCATTTCCATTCGTATTCACCGTCTTTGGCTCCGGGAGGAAAGTCATCTGGAAAATAAACAAATCCCCAATCATCATCAGGAACTTTGATTGTCTTTTCAAATTTAAGCCCGTTTTCTATATTTTCAACAATAAAAACCGCTTCAAAAATTTCCATGACGGAGTTTTTATCTCTGACGGCCAATTGTATATTTAACGACTCTGACTGCTGCCAAGAAGATATCGGATCCTCTTCAGGAGCTTTTGAGCCTCCGAATGCGAACATCGAAAATACAAGAGTCAATATGATCAATAATCTCATAACAAGCTCCTTCTTTAAATTTTATTTCAGCCTATTTAATTCATCCCTGACTAAAGCCGCAATTTCGTAATTTTCGGTTTTTACGGCTGTTTCGAGCTTTTTATTCAAATCCCCAATATGTTCTTTTTTCGATTTCCGCTTTTCATCCATAAGAGCCGTATTTGTGCCTATAGTCCGCATTAAATAACCGTCAATTTCATTCTTGAAAAAGGTATAACATTGCCCGCATCCGACCGTTCCGTCTTTTGTTATTTTAAATGAAGGCAAAGAGCAATTCGGGCATTGTTTGAGCGGAGAATCTGTTTGAGCAATATTTTCGTTTTGTTGTTTTAAACCGGAATTTAATAAGTGTAAAGCGCCGAGCAAAAGTTCATTCAGAGATATACCCATCGGACCTTGTTTGATTTCGGGATGTTCTTTTACAAATGTCTGAAAACAAACCGGACATAAGTTTAATTCCTCAGTATTTTTATTACCCTGAATGACGATTTTTGAAACGACATTAGATGAACCGCATTTATCGCACTTCATATTATATCACTCCATCAATGATGTTTACAATTCTATCTGCCCTTTCGGCAAGATTTTTGTCGTGAGTTACTACAATGAAAGCCGTTTTATTCTCTCTGGCAAGGCTCCACATAATATCGTGAAGTATTTCTGAAGAGACATTATCGAGATTGCCTGACGGCTCGTCTGCAAGAATCAAAGATGGTTTATTTATCAAAGCCCTCGCAAACGCTATCCTTTGCTGTTCTCCGCCGCTGAGCTCGTTGCTTTTATGAGATTTTCTATCCGACAAACCTATAATATCCAATAATTCTTCTGCTTTTTTAATTAGATCATTTTTATTATCGCCCTTTATAAGACCGGGAAGCATTACATTTTCCAAAGCCGAAAATTCAGGCAGTAAATAATGAAATTGAAACACAAAACCAAGATTTTTATTTCTGAATTCAGCTAATTTTTTATCGCTGTATTTCAAAATGTTCTCTCCTCTGAATTCAATCAAGCCATTATCAGGCTTATCCAGCGTGCCGATTAAATTCAATAAAGTTGATTTTCCGGCGCCGCTTTTACCCATAACGGCAACAATCTCGCCTTGCTCTATTCCGAAATTTATCCCTTTCAGAACCGGAATGACTTTTTTCCCGATTTCGTACCGCTTATATAATTCTTTTATATTTACCAGCATTATTCACTCTTTTAGTTTTATTCGTCTCTTATTATCTGAGCAGGCGTCATTTTGCTCGCCTGTCTTGATGGATATATAGTTGAAAGAAATGTTAAAATCAATGATACAATTCCTATAATAATAATATCTTCATATTTCATCTGAATCGGCATAGCATTTATAAAATAAATATCTCCGGGAAGAGATACGATCTGATATTTAAGCTGAATGTAGCAGACAGCTATCCCGATCAGCAGACCGAGAATAGTTCCTATTATTCCGATTATCATGCCCTGCAGCATAAAAATTCTCATAATTATGTTTTTTGTGGCACCCATAGCCATTAAAATCCCTATCTCTTGCTTTTTCTCCATAACAATCATAATCAGACTTGACAGGATATTAAAAGCGGCTATTATGATTATCAGACTTAAAATCGTTCCCATCATCATCTTCTCAATTTCCATCCATGCATAAAGATTTCTATGCATATCTTTCCATGAAACGGCATTTTTCGGATATTCCAGTTCCTGATTGAGAATTTCCTTTACATTGTCGGTATGTTTCAGTGAAGAGAGTTTTATATATACTCCGTTGATTTTATCGGGCATTTTAAAAAGTTTTTGCGCAGATTCAAGAGTTATGTAAGCTAAACTGCCGTCAACTTCAGCGAGTCCGGTTTCAAAAATACCGGTAACTTCGAATTTCATTACAGGCGGCTGAGAGAAAGTACTGCTGATGGCCGGCGAAATGATGAAAAGTTCACTGCCGATTATAGAAGCGGTTTTATCAGCCATACCTTTGCCGAGAATTATACAGGGCAATCCGGTTTTTGAATTATGTAAATCTGATTTTCCTGCTATCATCTGATCTTTCAATAATGAAATTGACGAAATTGTAGTTTGATCAATACCGCGGACAAGAGCACCCTCGGTGTAATCGCCTTTTATCATTCCGTATGACTCGATGAACGGCGAATGACCTGTGATCAATGAGTCGGCAAGAAGCAAACTCTGTAAATTTTCATCGTAAGAAAACGGACGGTCGTTAAATGATCTGATCCTGATATGCGAATCGTTCGAAATGAATCTCGTTCTGACTTCCGTCTCAAATCCGTTCATAACCGACATTACTATGACTAAAACGGCTACTCCGAGAGTTATTCCGAGAAACGATACATAGGTAATTGTTGAAATAAACGCTGTCTTTCTCTTGCTCTGAAGGTATCTTTTAGCTATGAATAATTCTAACGATGACATAAATTCTCTTACCTTTAAATTCAGATTATAATATAAGATTTATATGCTGAATTTACAATAGTTTAAAGAAACAAAATTAACCTCTTGGGTGAAACTGTTTGTAAACCTGCTTTAAATGTTCCCTGTCAATATGGGTATAAATCTGAGTTGTGGTTATATCTGCATGACCGAGCATTTCCTGAACGGATCGCAGGTCGGCGCCGCCTTCAAGAAGATGTGTAGCGAATGAATGTCTGAACGAATGAGGATGTATATTAATTGAAAGATTTGCAAGCTGTACATATTTTCTGATAATCTTCCAAAATCCCATTCTTGACATCTTATTCCCTCTTGAATTTAAAAAAAGTGTTGCTTTCGTTCTACCTTTTGAAGCTAATTCCGGTCTTACGGCAGAAAGATACTTTTTTAAATGAGTTAAAGCGCTTGAACCTATCGGAACGATCCGCTCCTTGTCTCTTTTTCCGATCACTCTGACTATCCCTTCGGGAAAAATTACGGAATTATATTCAATCGAAAGAAGCTCCGAAATCCTCAAGCCGCAAGCGTATAAAATTTCAAGCATTGCCCTGTCCCTGATCCCTAATTTTTTTTCAAGATCTGGAATTGAAAACAATTTTTCGATTTCTTCAACCGTCATCACAGCCGGAAATGTTTTCGGCTGTTTGGGAGTTTCAATATGCAGAGAAGGATTATTGGAACTTATATCTTCGTTAACCAAAAACTTGTGAAAACTTTTTATAGATGACAGATTTCTTATAACTGATGATATAAGCAGCCCCATATCTCTTAAAAGGGATATAAATTCTCTTATATGTTCGGCTTTTATCTCATCCGGCGATTTTATGCCTTTTTGCTCTAAAAAATCAATATATCTCTTAAGATCGTTTCCGTAAGACTCGAGAGTAAGACGGCTTAAGCCCTTATCAAACAGAAGGCTGTCGTAATAAAGCTCAAGGATTTCGTCGAATGATCTCATTAATCTCTCTATTTAGACAACTGATATACAGTCGCCGCGGATAAGCTTAATTGATATAAAATTGTCGTTACATCCTTCGTCAGCGTATAGAAATCAATTTTGTTATAATCATAAGGAACATATACCATATCTCCGGGTTCCAGATCATAAGATAAAATATTATCGAACCAGCCCTTTTCTTTAATCAACTCGCCGTTTGATTTTATGACATAAATATTATCGATGTCGCCTGAGTTTGTAACTCCGCCGACTTTATCGAGATAATACCTTACCTTCGTATTTTTTGAATTGAATGTAATTGCCGTCTGCTGGTAAACTTCTCCCATCACAAGTATTGTTCTTGATACAGGAGGCACATATAAAGAATCTTTGTCCTGAAAGTAAAAATCTTCATGACTTCCTTTTTCGTCAATATCCAAAATTACGCGGCCGCTAGCCTCAATAGAATCAAATTTTGCGATATTTAAAGCTCCGGCAAGATCTTTATTTCCCGACAGAATCATCTGTACTTGCAGTTTATTATTCAATTCGTCCCTCAATTCTTTTATCTTGCTTGCCTGTTTTTTCTTAATTTCATCTCTAAATATCTGTGTTGATTTAATCTGAGCATTTTTCGTAAAACCGCCGCATCTTTCCAATAAATTTGCCAATTCTTCGTTCTCCCTTAGGGCGTACATACCGGGAAATTGTACTTCTCCGTAAATATTAACATAATTTACCTTCGCGAAATCTCTGATTCTGCGGACAAATACTATATCGTTCGGCTCCAATTTAACCGATTTGATTTTATCTATTGAATACCAGATTGTTTTCAGAACTCGGTTATCTTTATTTATACCTGATACAACTTCAATGGAGTCTGTCATAGCATCCATTTTAAATCCACCGGCCAGATTTATAAGATCGTAAACGCTCATTCCTTTGGAATGTATATATTTTCCATATTTTTTTATATGACCCCAGATTTGGACATTCTGCAATGGATTTTTAGCGGAATAATCATAGACATGAACTTTATCGTCGTCTTTCAGAAGAAAAGAATTAATATCAACATTGGAAAAATATTCGTAACCGTCCTCAGCTTTATTTCGGATAACGATGATATTACTGATATCGCCGATGCTTGTCAGACCGCCTGAGTATGATAAAAGATTTGAAACCGTCATATCTTCGGTATATTTAAAAGAACCGGGCTTATTTACCTGACCGGATATATAAACCGACGGAAAATACGAAACGGAATCCAAACTGAAAACTTCAACGGTATCTCTCGGAAACAACTCAATATTTTCGTCCCCTTTTTTATCCAGAACATTCACCGGCGCAAAATTTATCATCAGGTCTCTGTTTCCCAGACCGTTCTTTCTGATTATATT
>JAKLPX010000028.1 GCA_022013635.1 Candidatus Delongbacteria bacterium | reverse complement strand
GGTTAAAAGTATAGAAATTTATTCATTTTCGCAAGAGAATTCAGATTATTTTTTTCATTGCAATAATACTACTTGACATTCAAATTCTTCTTTGTTATATTTTCACGCTCGCTAACTACATCAGTAAAACAGGCAAAAAGGAGATAAAATGCCTCATCACAAATCAGCAATTAAAAGACTAAAAAAATCTAAAGTTGAAAACGCTTATAACAGACATTATAAGTCAATGATGAAAACGGCTCTTAAAAAAGTCAGATCTGCAACTTCAAAAGAAGATGGAGCTAAAAATCTTATCGCTGCCCAGTCAATTCTCGACAAACTTGTCATCAAGGGAGTAATAAAGAAGAACAACGCGTCAAACAAAAAATCCAGGCTATCGAAATTTGTAAGTAAAATAGAAACGGAAAAGAACTAAAAAGAAGCAGCCCTGAGCTGCTTTTTTTATTTATGCCATGAGAACACTGATAATCGGAGATATTCACGGTTGTTACGACGAGTTGCAATCGCTTCTTGAAAAGTTTGATCCAAACGATAACGACAAAATATTTTCGGTAGGAGATGTTATCAACAGAGGCCCCGAATCAAAGAAATGTATAGACCTTCTTAAGCAACTGAATGTTAAGACGGTTATGGGAAATCATGAATATTGGTATCTTAAAACTTTTCCATTCACAGATAATTCTATAACTTCTTCTAATTTCAGAAGATTGGAAATAGAAGAACGTCTCGAATGGATTAAATCATTGCCGTTTTATTTGATCACGGATGACTTCATTATTGTTCATGCCGGTTTTGATCCGGCAATAGCTTTTAAAGACAATTCTCATGAGACCTTTGTTTCGGTAAGAACTCTCAATCATACAGAAAGTCCCTGGTTCGACGGATATTGCGGCACAAAGCATATCTATTTCGGACATTGGGCAAAACGCGGGCTTTTTTTCGGGAAGAATGTGACCGGTTTGGATTCGGGATGCGTTTACGGAGGGAAGCTTTCAGGTTATATAATTGAAGAAAACAGATTGATTCAGGCGCCGGCGAAGAAAATATATCACGATATCAACGACGAAACTCTTGTTTAAAACAAAAACGGAATTCGAATGATTGAAAAATTCAAAAAAGAAGATTCACCGGGATTGACGAAGTTTGTCAAAGCCGCCGGTTGAGCGGGTAAAGTCAGTCCGGAGGACTTAAATATTATAATCGGTTCTTTGAAATTCCCGTCAAACGATAATGTATTGATCGGATTTGAAGGAAGCGATGACGCAGGCGTTTACAAATTAAGCGATGATATTGCTATTGTTCAAACCCTAGATTTTATTACTCCGGTCGTTGACGACCCGTATATGTACGGATGTATTGCCGCGGCGAACAGCCTGAGCGATGTCTTTGCAATGGGCGCAAAGGTAAGAACGGCGCTGAATATAGTCGCCTACGATTCCTGCAATGTTACAAAGGCAATGCTTTCCGATATTCTTAGGGGCGGTATAGATAAGGTCAGAGAAGCGGGGGGTGTTATCATCGGCGGCCATACAATTACCGATATAGAAATGAAATACGGTCTTTCCGTAACCGGAATTGTACATCCAGATAAGGCAATCAGAAATAATACCGTTAAGCAGGGTGATAAACTCATTCTTACAAAACCAATCGGTTCGGGCGTGATAACAACCGCATGGAAAGGCGATATGGCTGAAAAGGAGCATATTGATAAGGCCGCAATCTGGATGTCGCAATTAAATAAAACTGCATCTGAAATTGCTGTGTCTGTCGGAGTAAATGCGATGACGGATGTGACCGGATTCGGACTGATCGGACATCTAAGCGAAATGATCGCTGATAATTTCGGCGTAAAACTCGATTTTTCTTCAATATCCTTTATGGAAGGCGCAAAAACCTACGCAGGTCGGATGCTTTTTCCGGGCGGTTCCAAAAGAAACGAGAAATATTTTACCGGAAAAATCAGAGAAAACAAGCTTGAATATACAGATCTGATGCTTTTATTTGATGCGCAAACTTCCGGAGGTCTAATGATCTCTGTTGACGGTAAAAAGTCCGGTGAACTCCTTAAAAGACTTCATGACAGCGGTATTGAAATTGCCTCCATAATCGGCGAATTCAACGACGACAAAGGTTTTATTTCAATCAATTAATCAGGCTATTTAAAATAAAATATACATATTTTCGTTTACTAAAAAAAAACGGAGCTGAAAATGAAGTTATATCACGCAGTTTTAATTTTAATAGCTTTCTTGTATGTTGATAATCTATATTCTCAACCATTTTTTGAAGGGGACGGCTGTGACTCCATGGGAGACTGTATCGAAAATGTTGACGGATTTCCGCAGATACCGCCTGATTTTGATAATCATCCCGGAATGATGAAGAACAAACCGATCAGGCAGATGCCCGAGAAAAAAATAGAAAAAGTGATGAATGTTTTAATGACACAATTTCCGGAATTTCATAAAAAATTAATTAACTTGAAAGAAAATCATCCGCAAGTATTTATGAGAACTGTTCACAAGCTCAGGAGATTTGTGAGGAACGAGAAAAAGGG
>JAKLPX010000331.1 GCA_022013635.1 Candidatus Delongbacteria bacterium | reverse complement strand
ATTTACCCATTCGGCAATTCTATCGATCTTATAATCATCATCTGATTCAAACGCAGCTGTTTGACCATGACTCGGCAAATCAATACACCTTCAGATTGTCTTTATTGCCCATTCCGCTATCCTTGTCCTTGTGCCTGATACTTCAACAATACTTTCGTTTTAGCCATTTTATATATGCTTTAATTCGTAATTAAATCCTTCGAGCTGTGATATAGATTCCGCAAGGTGTTTACGGTGACAATAATCCGGATCAGCTTCAAAACAGGTTAAAGCTATTCTTTCATATTTATTCAACAGATTTAAGATCGTTTTCTGTAATTCAATTGTATTTAAAAGATTATTCTGTTTATACTCTTCAAACAAATTCTGATAATCCAAGCGTAAACAGGATCGTTCTGTTTCCTAAAGGAATCGCTTCTTTTACTTTCTCGAATTCGTTAGAACTGAGCCTTTCTTCTGCCACTTTACTTTTTATCGTAAGGTATAAAATCATAATCCGGTTTAGATTGCTTTCTTGTATAAAGAAAAAGAAGTTTCTGGAAGTGTATCTTATCCAGTTCACCATTAAAAATCTGCAACAAAGCCAGTATTATTTTTCTTCTATAAAACATACTTGAAATTTACCTGTCTAAATAATCTTCTCTGTGCTTCATAGTGTGGCATTTTCTGCACCAGTGACCGGCTTTGATCCGTTTTGGCTCAGCTTCCCAGACATGCCCGTTTTCGCATTGAAATACCAATCTCGTATAATTATTTACATACTCCGTTGACAAGCATTTTCCGCCCCGCTTTGCTGCAATATCTTTAATTTCATCAAAACTGCCCGTCAGTTTTCTTTTAGCGGATTCGGCACCGCAGGCAGGGCACCATGATCCTCTTACAATATTTCTCGCTTCGGATTCAAAAATATGACCTTTACCGCATTTATATTTTAAAACGGTTCTGTTGTTTTTATATTCTGTAGAAAGGCACTGACCTCCCATTTTCTCAGCCATCATAATAAAGTTCTCTAATCTGTCACTATTCTTTCTGGCAGATACATTCACCGCACATTTCGGACACCAGTGACCTTTTAAAATTAAGTAAGGCGTCGTACTCCACTTATGGCCTTCTTTACAAATAAAATCTAATTTATGATCAATAACTTTTTCTGACAGACATTTACCGCCTTTTGAGACAGCTATTTCTTTAACTTCCTCCATCGAATAACGCTTTTGAAAGGTGATTACTCTTCCTTTCATGTTGTCATTAGCGCACAACTTACACCAGTGATTTCTTTTTATGTGATGAGGTTCAGCTTCCCACACATGACCATTTTTGCATTCAAATTTAAGCTTAGTTCTACTATTGACATACTTATCCGAGAGACATTTCCCTTCGTACTCTTCCGCAATTTTGTGATATATATCTATAGAATCGGTGGTTTTTTCTTTTGCTCTCTCAATTCCGCACTTTACACACCAGCTGCCTTTTTTTAAAGAAGAGGCAGATATCTTAAATTTATGACCTTCCTTACACATCACATCAAGTTTCTGGAGAGAATTAATATATTCATCAGTAAAGCATTTACCGCCTTTGTCAGTGATTATTCTCTTAATTTCATTAAAATCGTTCTTCTGCGGTTCTACTGTCTTCTTCTTACCGCACACCGGACACCATGAGCCTTTAATAATTCCTCTGGGGGTCGTAGCCCAAACATGGCCTTCTTTACACTCAAACTCCATCTTAGTCGCAACATTCACATACTTTTCAGAAAGACATTTACCACCTTTCTTCTCAGCTATCCCGCACATGAGATTATATCTGTCTCTGTAATATTCCTTACCGAGGAGGTGGCTCTGCAATAAATTTTTAAGTGGTCTCATTTTTTTCCTTTATCTACTCTACTCACAAACTCCTGAATTTACTCATTTCAGCTCCCGTAATTAGCTTTATCCTCCGCGACCCTAAGTTTTGTAACATCATTCTCAAGCATCTTATAATAATCTGTATCCTTGATCAGAACTTCCACCGGAATGCCGAGTTTAGCGTTCAGGGCTTTGATCATATTCAAGCTTAATTTGATCTTGCCGTTCAGAACTTCTGAAACTTTACTCTTTGAACCAATTATCCCAACAAGATCTTTGTTCTTCAATCCCATCTGATCCATTCTGAATTTTATAGCCTCAACAGGGTCAGGCAGTTCTATTTTATAGTGTTTTTCTTCATATTCGTTTATCAAAAGAGCCAGAAGATCGAATTTATCACCGTCTTCAGTACCATTGTCGGGATCAAGTTCCATGAGTTTTTCAAATTCATCAAGATATTCTAAATACTGCTTTTCGTTTTTTATTACTTTATACATTATTTTCCTCAAACCACTTTAAGCATAACTTACGCATTTAAAATCTTATAGTCAATAGAAAAGTTCCTTTTTCCGGAACTACTACTTTTACTTTATTTTCTCCAACAGCTTTAATCCGGCTTTATCCATTTTCGTGAATCCGAACAGCTTTTTACCTAAATCCTTCAGCGATGCTCCGAAGTGATAAATAATCTCTCCATCTATAATTATGAACCTGTCGTGAATATCCTTTGACACTTTGACCTCGATCGTAAAATACTGCTCTTCGAATTTTTTTAAATCAAGCTTGAACTGATCCGATATTGATTTAGTAACGATCCTAACCTGAACGCTCTTCTTTATTTTCGTCAGATGAACCAGCACCGTATCATCAACATAATTATCTACGATAACGATAGACCTTTCCGCGCTTCTGAACAGATCGGACACAAACTTATACGCATCGAATATCTGACCTTCAAAAAATATTCCCTGCTCCGGTACACTATTCTTACTTGCCATGATCTCAAATACCTGATCAATTTTCTTATCAGTCTCGATCTGGTTCAGTTCTACCCTATCCAGCCTCTGAAATACCTGCGCGTTCGCCTGGATGAATTTACGCATTTCAATAAATGCTTTCATGATTTTAATACTCATTTTAACTGCAATCTCGCTTTTCAATACCGCCGACAACATCGCCACACCTTCCTGTGTAAAAACGTAAGGAAGAAACTTTCTGTGTTTGCCTCTTGCATCAATCGAGGCCACAGCTTGTAACCTCGATTGATGATTAGCCTTGTATAAGGTCACAAATTGTGACCTTATATTCCGCATCTCTCCATTATTTAACATAAAACAGAATTCTGACGGAAACCTTTCAATATTTCTTTTTACAGCCTGATTAAGAACTTTCGTCTCTACCCCGTACAACTCAGCCAGATCGGAATCCAGCATTACCTGAAATCCCCGGACCGAATAAATCCTGTCTCTGATACCCTCTTCAAACTTAACCAATTCACTTTTCGACATACGCACTCCGACATTACTTTTAAGGTAATATAACAGAGATGAGTATCAAATAATGACACTCTACTATTTTTTTATATTATTTTTATTTTTTATTCAGCTCAAAGTATTTGCTATAATAAAACATTGCAATTTGACCGCCCCAAGAGTGCTCAAGTAAATAAAAATCCTTAATATCTAACACAATACAAAGATCATTTACCCATTTGGCTATTCTTGATCGGGTACAGTCTAGTTTATTCGCTTATTGCAATAGCTTCGGATTCGCATTTACTATACAATGTTTCCGGTGCGATATCCACTTCACCGTCCCAGACAATAGTTCCAAGCTCTTCGGAAACAATAAATTTCTTAAAATATGACAAATCTTTAAACTTTGAGAAAACACCGCCTTTCGCAGAGTAATGAGAAAAATCCACTATGCCTGAATTTCCGTTTTCAAAGAAAATCCTCAGCTTATAACCCTCAATATATTCAGCTTTTATAATATCACAAAGCATTTCGCAACTCCACACTTATATTGCAAGATACAAAATATTCCCTATTAAATCAATTAAAATGCAGACCGACAAATTTACCGAATTATATCTACAATCAAATCTTTTCAAGTATTTCCGCTCTGACCAATTCATAAGCTTTGTCAATATCATATGCTAATTCGCTATAGATCAAAGCAGCAACATCTCCTCTAAAATCGGCATCCTTCATTTTTTCTTCAATATTTTTCAAAAACTCATTTTTTGAGGGAGGTCGTTCAACTGAAAAAGACATATATTTCTTGTAACTTTTTAAAATTTTAGCTACATCTAAGTCTTTTAATCTTGTAAGCGCAAGATAAAGATCATACAAATCCCTTCCCTTTTTCCTCTGATACAATGCCCTTAGTTTTGTGCCAAGTAATTCCTCGATGCAGTAAGTTGTGATATTACATTTTCCGTTGAACCATGAAGATCTTACCTCAAATGGATATTTTACAAAGCCCGAAACAGTAAAATGCTCTCTGCAGTTCGTTTCTACTTTAAGCTTTAATTTTTTTACCGGAGGAAATTCGGATTCAAACGAATAAACTAAAGTATTGTTGCTCTCTTTCTGTTTTCTTATAGGTTTGCCTAAAAAATCCAGCTTGTCTCTTATCCTGTCAATTACCATACCGAAAGGTTCTGAAGTTATCTGAACAAGGTCTATATCTTCTGAGTATCTGGTTTGAGGTTTTAAATACAGTTTATGTAAAGCTGTTCCGCCTCTGAATGCGAGCCTTTCCGCAAGCCATTCATCGGAGAATATTTCTACAACTGCACGGCATAATAAAAGGTCCTGCTCTATCTGATCCGTAGATTTCCACGGCGCGTATTGGCTCCACTCTCTTATATATCCCT
>JAKLPX010000330.1 GCA_022013635.1 Candidatus Delongbacteria bacterium | reverse complement strand
GGAGACTAATTTCCCGATTGGAGTCCATTTGATAATCGGACTCCCGGGCGAGACTGACGAAATGATATATGAAACATTTAGAGAAATAAACCGAATAAAGCCTGATTATGTCAAGATACATCATCTTCAGGTGATCAGAGGAACTGAACTTGAAAGAATCTACGCAGCCGGCAAATATAAGCCTCTCACGATTGAAAAGTATATTGAGTTATTTTGTAAATCTGTTTCGTATCTTGATAAAAGCACCGTTATCCAGAGAAATCTGTCCCGCGCACATTCTGATCAGCTTATCGCGCCGAAGTGGGGAGTCAATGCAGAAGAATTCAAGGAAAAAGTGTTTGAGTATATGGATAAGAATGGAATTTGTCAGGGATCAGGACTTCGATAAACTCAAACCGACCTTTTTGAACGAATCCTGATATGAAGGACATCTTATAAAAGCAGTCTTTAAAGAGATTTTCGATAAAGGCGTGAGTGTTTTCTGCCGTAAAGAAAAACCATCATTCAGCTATAAAATGTCCGTAAATTAAATTAATGAAGCAGAGTGAGCTTTTAGATTAATTCAGGGCAAGTTGAACAAATGAAGAATTTTTTATTTTTTAATTTCCGGAATTTTTTCGATTTCAATTTCATCAAATCCCCAAGTAACAAGAGCATTGACGAATTTGTCTCTTCCTTTCATGGATTTTGTTCCCAAAACAACTGCCACAAGTCTGCTTCCGTCTTTTTTTGCGGTGGCGACTATATTGAATCCCGCCCTGAAATAATAACCGGTCTTTAATCCGTCAAAGTATGGATAATCTTTAATTAATCTGCTTGTATTTCTAAGTTCAAATTTATCGTCTTTGCCCTTTTCTACTCTAACATGATCCAGCCAAGTCGAACTGTACTTTAGAATTATCGGATATTTTAACATTTCTTCGGCGAGAAGGACCAGGTCGTAACAGGTTGATTTATTTGCTTCCTTATTTTTCTTCCTGTTTTTTCTTGAAGGCGGTAATCCGTGCGGAAAATAAAATGTTGTTTTATTTAATCCGAGCTGTTTTGCTCTCGAATTCATCATATTTACAAATAAATTTACTTTACCCTCGCCCCCTACTTTTTCCGCTAAAGCTGTTGTGGCATCGTTTGCCGATTTAATTATTACAGATTTAAGAAGATTCTCAACCGGCATTTTTTCATATTCTCTGAGAAAAATCTGGGATCCGCCGATTTTTGATGCCGCAGTCGAAGCTGTAAGCGTATCTGTTAAAGCTAATTTTCCTTTTTCAATCTCTTCTACAAATAATAAAATGGACATCATTTTGGTTAAGGACGCAATTTCCAGAGATTTATACGCGTTTTTTTCGAAAAGTATCTCTTTATTCGTCAAATCAACAAGCATGACGGCCTTATAATCTTTGAATCTGGATTTGAACTGTTTTTTAAAGTCTTCTTTTTTGGAATATTTAATATCCTGAGCAGAAACAAAGATAAATATTGCAGTTAAAAATATTAAAATAAGCTGTTTTCTCATAATTTATACTCTGAATTTTAGTTAAACATAAATTGTTTCGTCGGCAAAACCGGATTCACCGAAGCCTTTTTTCCTTAATAAACAGCTGTCGCAATGACCGCATGCTTTGCCGTCAGTCGGATCGTAGCATGAAATAGTTTTTGAATAATCAATCCCTAACTTTTTCCCGATTTTTATTATTTCAGATTTGGTTTTAAAGAGAAGAGGCGTTTCTATTTTTATTCTCATTTTACCTTCGACCGTTTCTTTTAAAGCCAGATTGGCTAATTTTTCGAACGATTTTATAAATTCCTGTCTGCAGTCGGGATAACCGGAATAATCAATAATATTTACTCCGATGAAAATATGCCCGGAGTTTACAGTTTCGGCATAAGCCAGGGCGTAGCTTAAAAACACTGTATTTCTCGCCGGAACATAAGTGTTTGGAATATCAGTTTCGGAATAATTGTCTTTCTTTACGGAAATTTCGCGATTGGTTAAAGCCGAATTTTTAAAGAAATTTCTATCTAATTTAACTATCTTATGCTCAACAGTTTTAAAAAATTTTGCGTTATACTTTGCCAATCTCAGCTCGATGAAATGTTTCTGTCCGTAATCGAATGACAATGCGTAAATTTCGTAACCTTTAGATTTGGCTATCGCTAAACAGGTTGTCGAATCGAGTCCACCGGATAATAAAACAATCGCTCTATTCAAAACAACCCCGCCCGTTTTTTTTCATAATGCAAGTATATACATAAAATATGTTTTTTTCAAGCCCAATTTTTTAATAATAATGTAAACTTTTTTTATTTTCTCGCTATCGAAAAAAAGTTATTCGGTTCACGGACGATAAGTTTATTCATTTCGAGCATAAACAGTTTGCCGATTAACATTCCCGTATCAATTCCGATCTCTTCGCTCAATTCATCAACACTCATCTTTTTTTCGATCAGTTTCTTATAAATCATTCCCTCAATTTCGTCACTGAATTCTATAATTTTATTTTCTACGCTTTTTGCGGACGGAGAGATCATATTTTTGACTCTTTCCGGCATTTCGTCAATAATATCTTCTATACCCATCACTAATTTCGCCTGTCCGGTCTTAATTAAATTATTTCCGCCTACGAATTTTTCGCGATATATTTCGTTAGGTATTGCAAATACTTCTTTTCCCTGATCCAAAGCAAAATTAGCCGTAATAAGCGAACCCGAGTCTTTTTTAGCTTCTCCGATCAATACTCCGAGGCTCATTCCGCTTATGATTCTGTTTCTTGAGGGAAAGGTATAGGTTGTAGCCTGAGTTCCTATTAAAAACGGAGAAAATACCGCTCCGCTGTTCTCGATCATCCTTTTTCTCGTGTTCCGGCTGCTGACATTTACTTCACTGTCGATTCCCGAACCGAGAACAGCTACAGTTCTTTTTTTAACCTCAAGAGCCCCGATATGAGCTATAGTATCCGCTCCCATTGCCAATCCGCTGATAATCACAAATCCGGATAATGCGAGTTCTTTTGATAATCTGCTCACCGAAAATTTTCCCGAGCCTGATAGTGATCTCGACCCGACTATCGCTATTGAAATATCGTCTTTTTTTGATAATTCCCCTTCGTAGAAAAGATAAAGAGGCGGATCGTAAATATTCTTCAGATTGTCGGGATATTCGTCATCGAATATAGTTAACAGTTTCACGCCGTTCTGATCGTTCATTTTTTCCAATTGTTCATCATAAATTATGTCGTTAAAATTGCTCACGCGTAAATTTTTTATTCCTGCCCTTGAAACTCCCGACCGTCCAAGTTCCTCTTCGGATAGATTTCTGCATTCTTCTGCGGTTGAATATTCGCTTAAAAGTTTGAGTATTGAAGCTGTGTTAAGATATTTAACCGTCTCCAGCCTTAAGATTTCTTTGAATTTATCTGACATTTATTTTTCCTCCGCGATATTTTTCTATGGAAGAAAATAAACAACTATGAGGGTCAAATAGTGACACTCATAAAGATTTCAAGAAAATATTTTAACTGTTTATCAAGAATTAATAGATTTTTGTCCTGAATTTTAGAAAAGAACGAATGCCGACAGTATTTTTTTTGATAAATACAGACAGGAAGCAACTATTTTTCCCAAATATATAGAGGCCGTTCAATCTCTTTCAGCTTCTCGGCAATAATCAGTTTAAGCTCTTCTAAACCTTCCTGAGTAAACGATGAAATCTTATGATCGAAATATGATTTATTATAATCTTTTTCCAAAAGGTCTTTTTTTGACATTATCCTCAAAAAAGGCTTTTCTTTTAAAATATCATTATAAGCAAAAAGTTCGTTCTTTAGAACTTCAAAATCCTTTTCATAATCCTCTGAATCGGCGGTTATCATATAAATCAGCACTTTTGTTCTTTCTATATGACGCAAAAACCTGAGTCCGAGTCCTTTTCCCTCGCTGGCACCCTTGATAAGTCCAGGTATATCCGCCATTACAAAACTTTTATAATTTCCGTATTTTACAATACCCAGATTGGGAAACAATGTCGTGAAAGGATAATCCGCGATTTTAGGCCTAGCATTTGACATTACCGAAAGCAAAGTTGATTTACCCGCGTTAGGATAACCTACAAGCCCGACATCCGCAATTATTTTAAGTTCAAGATTCAAATGTTTCTCAATTCCCGATATACCAGGCTGAGCATATTTCGGCGCCTGCCTTGTGGCTGTTTTAAAATGAGCATTCCCCCAGCCGCCTTTACCGCCTTCCAAAAAAATGTACTCTTTATTTTCTTCCTGTATATCAAGGTAAATTTCGCCCGTTTCCTTATCGGAAATAACAGTTCCCAACGGAACTTTGATCATTATTGATTTACCGCTCCTGCCGCTCATATCATTCAAACCGCCGTTTTGCCCGTTTTCGGCAATAAATTTTCTGTTGAGCGTAAAATCCAAAAGGGTATTCATATTGAGATCGCCGGTAAATATTATATCTCCTCCCTTTCCCCCGTCTCCGCCGTTCGGAGTTCCCTTAGGTATAAATTTCTCTCTCCTGAAAGCTACTTTTCCTCTTCCCCCGTCACCGGATCTGACAGTAATATTCACATAATCAACAAACATTCATTTTTCCGCAATTAATCAGCCCGTAAATATATAAATGGATTTGCCTAATAGCAAAATAAATCATAATCAATAAATTCGGTTTTTTTTCTTGAATTAAGAATAATAAATCGTTAACTTACAGTCCGTTTTGTTCGGGATGTAGCGCAGCCCGGTTAGC
>JAKLPX010000329.1 GCA_022013635.1 Candidatus Delongbacteria bacterium | reverse complement strand
TTCTTGATCTAGTCCTAATATTTCGTTTATAGCCTTGTTTGCTTTTATTACAATTTTATCTTTTCCGACTGTTAAGAGAACTTCGCCGATATTTTCAATTATTCTCTCGGTATAAGCTTTTTCGTATTGTAACTCGGCCGTTCTTTGTTCAACCTGCTTTTCCAAAGTTAATACATATTGTCTGTTCTCTTCAATTAAATTAAGATTTTCTAAGGCTACCGCGCATTGATTGCCGAAAAATTTCAAAACTTCGCCTGCTTCGATATTGAAAATGTTGGGTATATTTCGGTTTTCAACATAAATAATCCCCAATACTTTATTCTCTTTCAACATTGGTACGCACATTATGGATTTTAATCTTAAATTTATAATGCTCCTCTTTACTTCATATTCCTGATCGTTTAAAGCATCCTTTATTATTATCACTTCCTTTTCCCTTAGTACCTTATTAATGACAGTTGAGGAAATCTCGTTCATAGAATCCTCCGGAGTCTGATTATCCATATTAAGAGAATATGCGATGTCCAAATTGTTGTTTTCATTTACTAAAATCAGATAACCCCTTTCCGCCCCTGTGAAATCAATTGATTTTTCTATAATTATATGGAAAATATCCCTCTTATCGAAAGTAGTCATCAGTTTTTCTGTTACTCCTAAAACTTCCTGCAATTTTTTACTTTCGGTCTCTTCATGTGTCGGAACAGTTTTTCTTAAATTTTCGATTTCCGCTATGCTGTTGAAAAAACTTTCTTCGCTGCTGATGGAAAATATATCGCTGTCGCTTGAACTTATCCTGTTATCTTTTTTACCGGTTTGTTCTTCTTTCATTTCATAGCCTTTTCTTCAATAATTAATTTGTTGAGTAATCCAATTGCGGATTCCCTGTTATTTCCGATTTCTCCGCTTAAAATTGCGTCCACAATAATTTTTTT
Organism: Candidatus Delongbacteria bacterium; assembly: GCA_022013635.1. Classification (GTDB taxonomy): domain Bacteria; phylum UBA4055; class UBA4055; order UBA4055; family UBA4055; genus JAKLPX01. The sequence goes on along the minus strand of JAKLPX010000329.1, from coordinate 6,022 downwards.
AATTCTGCCTATAGTCGGACCTTCCTTTTCATTGAATGCGGTCATAATATCCACGCCGTTAATTGGCGGTTTGAAATTTCTGAGTTTATCCTTTTCTTCAACTTCTAGAATCTTATTTGAAAGTTTATCGAAATTCTCAAGATACTTCTTTAATTTATTTTTATTGGCAGTTGTTATATCGGCTCTGCATAATAACATCAGATCGTCAACGCTTTCGCCGCCTTCATAAAGTAATCTTCTGACTCCCGAATCCGTAACCTCTTCTTTGGTTAATGAAATAGGTCTATGGTGAAGGCGGATTATTTTTGAAACATAATCGGAAATGCCGTTAGACCATTTGAATTTTTTTGCAATTTCATTGAATAGTTCCGCGCCCTTTTCGTCATGTCCGTGAAAAGTCCAGCCTTGCTCATTTTTAAAATATTTTGTCTTGGGCTTTCCGATATCATGCATTAAAGCGGCTAATCTAAGTTCTAATTTATCCGTCGTTTTCGAAATATTATAAAGAACTTTAAGCGTATGAACAAAGACATCCTTATGCCTTATACCGCCCCTGTCATCCATTCCGGTCAAATCTGCAATTTCCGGGAACAGTTTTTTTATCAGATTAGTTCGGTAAAGAAGCAATATGCCTTTTACAGGATTTATTGAAGATAGTATTTTGAAAAACTCATCGGAAATTCTTTCGACTGAGACGATATCTAATCTTTCAACATTAGAGGTAATTGCTTCGAAAGATTTTCTTTCAATATTGAAATTTAATGTCGAAGCGAACCTTATACACCTTAACATTCGAAGCGGATCTTCGCTGTAAGTTTCAACAGGAGACAGCGGAGTCCTTAATATTCTTTTTTGTAAATCGTTCATTCCGCCGAAATGATCTATAATTTCGCCTACTCCGAATTCAGTTATTTCTGCTGCCAGAGCATTTATTGTAAAATCCCTTCTCGACAGATCGTTAAAAAGAGTCGAATTTTCAACTGCCGGCTTTCTGGAATCCGGTTCGTATTTTTCTGATCGGGCGGACACAAATTCAATTGATTTTTTCTTATAAACAACTTTTGCGGTTTTAAATCTCGGAAACTTTATGACTTTTCTTCTTCCGAGTATTTCAGCGACTTTTTCGGCAAATAATAACGAATCGCCTTCAATTACAAAATCAATATCGTCGGATTTCAGACCGAGAAGATGATTTCTGATATAACCCCCGACGACAAAACATTTATATCCCGAAGATTTTTCGGCCATACAAATTGCTTTAAATATTTCAGGTTCAATAATCATCTTCATAATTAAACCACAAATTATAAATAAATTTGCTTCTTGTCAAGTTCAACATTTTAAATTAAAAAGAATATTTAATAATACATTGATTTTTTTTTCTTGACATAACAATATCTTATCGTTAAATTGTAAGCTAATCATTTGACAAGGCATTCACAGTGGAACAGCCATTATCAAATGGTGTATGGTGAAGATGCGAATTGATAATTAAATAAAAATGGAGAGTTTTATGAAAAAGATTGTGGCCTTTGTCGTTATTCTAATAATGGCGATAAGCTTAAGTGCTCAATTTAAAACGGGCATGGCGTTCAGGACTAGAGCAGAAATATTCTGCACTAATGAGGATGTTCAGGTATGGCGTAGGATTACAGACCTTAGGTTTAATCCGTGGATAAGATATACTCAAAATGAATATCTGACGGCCAAAGCAGAATTTGAAATCGGAGATATCGGGTTCGGCAATATGGCTCAGGGCGGCGCTCTAGGTACGGATTCGGTAAATGTCAAAACAAAAAATTTATTCATGCAAATAACTCCCAACAAGGATAACATTGTTGTTGTCGGTTTGCAGCCTTACAAAGATTTCCACAGCTTGCTGTTAAACTGGGATCTCGCAGGTATTTCATGGAAAAATAAATACAAACTGCAAGGCAAAGAGCTGACATCCTTCTTAGCGTGGTTTGTTTCGGAAGATAACGATGAAAAGTACATTGACGAAACAACCTACAGTTTCGGAAACACTGAGTTCGTTGCCGATTTTGAGTATCAAATTAACAAAGAGATGAAGGTCGGTGTTAACAACTTGATGGAATTCGTTAGAAAACCAACAGATGCCCTGAATGTTCATAGAACTGAGCTTAATCTTTGGTCGGCTCCATACTTCGCAGGTACATTCAATAAATTATATGTTGAAGCTGTACTCGGCGCCAACAACATCAGACCTAACAACGAGGTCATTTACGGAGACGGTAACGAAGGATACACTCCTGAGCACACAGGAATCATTTTCAGTCTCAAAACAAAATATGATGTCAATGAAGAAGCGAGCGCTCGTTTTAATTTCCTTTTTAGAGATGCAGACACCGATCCTACCGGAGGAAACGACTCTTACTACGGACTTCATTCGTATTATAGCACCGGGCTTGAGATTTTAACTGAGTCAGGCTACGGACTTGATAAAATTGATGATCAGGTTTTCAGCCCGTTAACTTCCTACCCGAAATCAGACCTTGATTATGTCCATTCCGGGTACGGTGGAATTATCCTTCCTGTAATCTTCTTTGACTACAATGCTACAAAATACATGAAAAAATTAAGCTTCATAAACAACATGAAACTTTCACTGGGTATGGGACATGCAGTAACTGCTTACAAAATTTATAGGGTAACAGGAAGTGACAATAAGGCGAGACCCGAAACATGGATCGGCACCGAGCTTGATTTCAAAGCTGAAATTAAAATGTTTGACGATCTTGATGTTTTACCTTATTTCGCAATATTATTCCCGGGAGAATGGTATGACTACGAGGGCGGACACAAGCCTTTCACTAAAATCGGATTAACTTTGAATACAAAGATAAAATAAAAAGGATAATTTTATGAAAAAAATAATTTCTGTAATCATCCTATTTGCAGTTTTGACATCTTTCGCTCAGGTTAAATTCGGTATGCAGATGAGACTTCGTTCTGAGCTTCAGAATTTGAATTCTACCGACGCTGACAAACAAATTTACGACAGAAGAGTAGATTTTAGATTCAGACCGGACATTGAATATGCAATAAACGACTACCTTTGTGTGAAAGCTGTATTTGAAATAGGGGATATCCAGTACGGTACCGCTCCAAGTGCGGATTTAGGTACAGACGGTATTAATCTTGAGTCAAAAAATGTTTACATGGATGCAAAACCAACTAAAAACCACTTATTCAGGATTGGTTTGATTCCATATAAAGATGCTCACAGCATGATTGTGGATGCGGACCTTGCCGGGATTATGTGGCAGGGTAATTTCGATAAATATTCAGTAGAACTGGCTTGGTTTGCGGCAAGCGACAACGATGAAGAATTTATCGTCAACGATACTTACAGCTTCGGAACGACTCTTTTGGCTCTTAACCAATCGTACCGTCTGAATAAAAATATTATGTTCGGAATCTACAATCTGTTTGTTTTTAACAGAAGCGATGAATATATGCAGGGAGTCAATTACGACGAAGTGAGTATGTTCTTAGCTCCGAGATTTGTTGGAGAATTCGGTAAGTTTTTCGTTGACGCTCAATTATCAATAAACAATATTTTTGCCGATTACGACAATGTCGGGAACAATCCTGAATTTACTCAGATTTATTATGAAGAGGGAAACGGTATCGGATTAAGCGTAAAATCAAAATTTGAGATGGACGAAAAAACTACATTTAGGGCAAATATGCTTTTCAGAGGATGTTACGAAGGCCTGCACAACTACCAAGATTATAATTCATTCTACGACACAGGTCTTGAAATTGTGAATGAAAACGCAAACGGCATATCTACGCATAACCCTATGATTTCTCAGTTCGGAGTTGTCGTTCCTTCTATCTTTGCCGACTGGAAATATAAAGACAACATTACCTTTACCGGCGGATTCGGATTTATTATGAACGATCAAAATTATGGCAAGCGGATTGATCTGCTGAAAACGATAAACGACGATATGTTTATGGCGTGGGAACTTGACCTAAAAGCTAAAGTTGTTCTGTATGAAAAACTACAATTCTTCCCATATTTTGCAATCTTCGTACCTTCCGAAGGTTATGCTTACGATACTCAAACTCTTGATGAGGACGGAGAGCCTGCAACTGATATGCAGATGAAGATAGGAACTGCCGTAAAATACAATTTCTGAGAACCTCATCTATTAAATAAAAAAAGCGGGAATTTCCCGCTTTTTTTATTTCCGATATTTATTCAGAACGGTAAATCATCTACAGGTTCAGAGTCTTTTTCGGAACTTGATTCAACATCAATATTTTCATGGTTATCGTCCCTTTTCGGCGATAGATTTTTAACAACATTACCGATAATTTCAGTCATATATTTTCTGTTTCCGTTTTCATCGTCCCAAGTCCTTGTTGATATTTTGCCGTCAATAAAAACGATCATTCCTTTTTTTAAGTACTCTTTAGCATATTCTGCCTGTCTTGCAAAAAGAACTATATTATGCCAATCGGTTTTTTCTTCCCAATTGTCTCCCTTTTTAATTCTCTCGCTGGTTGCAAGAGAGAATTTTGCAATCTGAACACCGCTTGGAGTATATTTCACTTCAGGGTCTTTGCCGAGATTACCGATTAAAAATACTTTGTTCACGCTGGGCATTTTTTCCTCCTTGATTTACTTTAATAATTCTACTGCTCTAAAATTTATCGTTATACTGAATTCATCATCCAATTCCCCATTAACTAAGTATGAAACATCTACTCCGAACGAGTCTAATAAAATAGTGACGCCTAAAGCTAATCCGCTGAATTTTTCGCTTTTGCTGTTAGTTCCGATCTCTTTGTCGCTTCCGCTGAAATCGTAACCGGCTCTGACAATCAAATTTTTCTTTGCATCGAATTCAAGCCCGACTGCATATCTGCTTAATTCATCAAAAGACATCTCGTATTGAGCCGTTAAGTTCAATGGTAGTTTGTCCAATTTATAACATAATCCCGTTTTAAGGAAAGCAGCAACATTCTCTCTGCTTTGGTAATATTCGTCTAATTGAAATCCCAGATTGAAAATTCCCAAACCGACAGTAATTTTATTATCCATAAATTTATATAACGATCCGATATCTGAAATAAAGGCGCTTGAATTATAATCTGTCGTTATTGATGAATAAACATATTTCAGATTCATCCCCATTTGGATATTTTTGAGCATATATCCTTGCGATAAGGTTAACATTATCTCGTAAGGCGTATATTCGTAACCTGAATCAATGTCTTTGAAATTTCCGTAATTGATTGAGGATAGTGAAAATCCTGTAGAGCAGTCCTCTATAAAAATACCCGGGTATAATAAAGAAATATTCCCGAGATTTACATCCGTAAAGTAATTATAATAGGTAGATGAGAAAAATATGTCTTTTTGATCTGTTAAAAAAGCAGGATTGCTGAAATTGTTTGCATTATACGAAGCCAAAGCGAAATCGGAATTGCGAAGACCGGAGCTTCTCGAATTCAAATTAGAATCACTTATCATGAATACTCTTGCGAATATTATAAATGGGAATAATATGATTGTCAGCCTTTTCATTTCATACTCCGTTAAGATACTAATTATATACTTTTGTCAGCGACAAGTCAAGACATCATATTTAAATATTTATAAACATTATTTATCCTTGATAATTTCATTTTACTTTTTTAATATTATTCGGTTCAAATAATTGACAACGGTAAAGGTAATTTTATGTCAAAATATAATATCGAATTAATCAAAATTAAAAAATCCTATTCCGGAAATACCGTATTATCGGATTTATCTTTAAATATTGAAAACAATACCGTAATATCAATAATCGGACCTGACGGAAGCGGAAAAACAACTTTGTTAAAAATAATTTTAGGAATAATTGATTATGATGGCGGAGAGATTATTAAATTACCGTACGATAATTTTGGTTTTATGCTTGATGATTATAAACCCTACGGCCGCTTGACCCTCCTACAGAATATGGTCGCCTTTTCTAAACTTTCAAAAAATAAAATTCCG
>JAKLPX010000328.1 GCA_022013635.1 Candidatus Delongbacteria bacterium | reverse complement strand
CATCGTCTTCAATTATATTTCTTACTTTGCCGATCCTTTCGTAAGTTGCCGTATCAAGAACAACAACATTTTTGTATTTTTTCCCAGATAAATCATCAGAATATTGAATGAAAGACGAAGACTTATCTCCGAATAAAAATTCATACCTTCCTACAAATTTGTCCTCATTAACGATAACGGCTTTTTTCCCGATCCGGTTTAAAGCGAGATAGATTCCTATGCATGAACCTATGTTATCGCCGTCCGGGCCATAATGCGCCGTAATTAAGAAATCATCGTTGTTCTTTAGAAACAAGCCTATTTGTTTAATAATTTCGTTATTGTCAGTCATCATTATCTTTTTTGATGGAATTCAATAATTCTTCAATTTTATAAACATTATCAAGCGTATCATCGTAAAAAAATCTGATTTCAGGAACGATCCTCAAACTAAGATATTTAGGGATTTTCATCCTGATACTCTTATTATTCAGCCTGAACAATCTATCAATTTCTTCAATACCGTTCTTTTCGGTTTTGATCGCAGTAAAATAAACGCTCGCAACGGAAAGGTCGGGACTCATCTTTACATGATTGATCGAAGCTAATTTTAATTCCTCGACATTCAGGTCGTAAAAAATGATCTTCGAAATTGTTTTCTTCAACTCGGAAGAAATTCTATTTAATCGTTTTGATCCTGTCATATTTCAAGTTTCCTTTGAGTTTCTTTATATTCAAATACCTCAATTATATCATTCTCTTTCAGGTCGTTGAAATTCTCGATTCCAATTCCGCACTCAAAGCCGGACGAAACTTCTTTTGCATCATCTTTCAATCTCTTCAGCGAAGTAAGTTTCCCCTGATAAATCTCAATACCGTCTCTGATAACCTTGAGCATTGCGTTTCTGATTACTTTTCCCGATTGAACATAGGAACCGGCTATTGTGCCTAATTTCGGAACTTTGAAAATTGCTCTTACTTCTGCGGTCCCAAGCAGTTCTTCGGTAATAAGCGGTTTCAGCATACCCTCGAGAGCGTTTTTTACATCCTGAAATAAATCATAGATGATGCTGTAAATCCTTATTTCGACTTTTTTTTGCTGAGCTAATTCTTTTGCCTTCATATTCGGTCTTACATGGAATCCGATAATTATTGCTCCTGAAGCTTCCGCCAGCAGAACATCGCCTTCGGTTATCGCGCCGACCCCTTTAGAAAGAATTTTAACGGCAACTTCTGTATTCGATACCTTCATCAGAGTATCTCTAATTGCTTCAACCGAACCGTCCGCGTCTCCTTTGATGATCAGATTAAGAGTTTTTATATCGCCTAATTTTATCTGTTCGGAAACATTATCCAAAGTAACAATATTGATTTTATGTTGAGATTGGGCTCTGTTTATCTGCTGTCTTTTATTTGCTATAACCTTTGCTTTTTGTTCGTTATCCACAACGACGAAAGTATCACCGGCGTTCGGAGGGGTTGAAAAACCCAAAGTCATTACAGGATAAGCCGGTTTTGCCTCGCGAAGATTTTCTCTCCTTTCGTTAAGCATTGCTCTGACTTTTCCATGGGATTGACCACATACAAAAATATCGCCTATTTTTAATGTGCCTTTCTGAATAAGAATTGTGGAAACGATGCCTAATCCTTTATCAAGCTTAGATTCTATTACGGTTCCGATGACCTGACAGAAAGGATTTGCTTTAAGTTCAAGCATATCAGCCTCAAGAATTATCGCGTCAAGAAGTTCTTCAATTCCGAGACCGGTTTTAGCCGATATCTCAACGGATTGATATTTCCCGCCCCACTGCTCGACGAGAATATTTCTCTGAGATAACTGTGTTCTGATTCTTTCTGCGTCCGCGCTTGATCTGTCCATTTTATTTATAGCGAATATGATTGGAACTTCTGCCAGTAATGCATGATCAATGGCTTCATTGGTTTGAGCGTTAACTTTGTCGTCTGCGGCAATAACAATAATTACTATATCGGTTATTTTAGCGCCTCTTGATCTCATCGCCGTAAACGCTTCGTGCCCGGTAGTGTCTAGAAATGTTAAACTTTTTGTTTTATAATCCACTACATAGGCGCCGATATGCTGAGTGATACCGCCGGATTCTCCGGAAACGACTTTTGTTTTTCTGATATAATCCAATAAGGAAGTTTTCCCGTGATCCACATGGCCCATAATTGTTATCACAGGATTTTTTTCTCTTAACAATTTCGGATCTTCATGTTCGTCTTCATAAAAGAAGTCTTCGTCATACTCGCTTTCAAATTCCACTTCGGTATCAAACTCGGCGGCTATTAATTCTATCGTCTCTTTATCCAGCCTTTGATTGATCGTTATCATCATACCCATTGAGAAGCATTTGGAAATAACATCAGTCACAGATATTTCAAGTATTTTTGCAAATTCCGCCGTAGAAATAAATTCGGAAATTTTAATTACATTTACTTCAACTTCTATTTCGGTTCCGTCTTCCTGAGATTTTCTCTTCTTTTTCTTCTTAAAGGATTTAGCTGTATCGGAACTCATTTTGCTCAGAGTGTCTTTAACGGAATCTTTTACTTCTTCCTGATTAACCTTATCTTTTTTACGCCTTTTCTTGCCTCTTTTAATTGTTTCGTCAGTGCTGACTACGACATCTCCGTCCGCTACGACAACCGAAACTTTTTTATGCTGTCTTCTTTTAAATACGGCCTTGCCTTTAGCAGCTTTGTCTTCTTTTATAGAATCTTTGTCGTCAACTTTTTTAACTTTTTTCGCTCTTTTATCGGCTGAATCAGAATCTGTTGCCGTTGATTTCGGTGATGATGCAGCGTCTCTGGTTTGATCTTTCTTAAAATATTTTGATGATTTGTCTTCAAGCGAAGAAACTTTTTTATCGGATTTATGGAGAAATTTCTTCTGAAAAGGCTTTTTTTCGCCTTCTATTTTCGGAACTTCTTCATTTTTATCAGTCGTAGTTTTTTTCTGAATAATTCTGTCTTCTGTTTTGTCCGGAGATAACTCTTTATCTTCCGGAATTTCTTTTTTAGGCTCGATTATTTTTTCTTCATCATCTTTAACTTTTCTTCCCGGCTTTCTGCTCCTTTTATCCGCTTCACCGCCTTCATTCTTGACTGACATAATACCGTCTATTTCTTCCGTGATTCTTGACTTAATATCCGTTTGCTTCTTTTGAGCGCTTATTACCTTCTCATCTTCGGGAGATTTTTTTTCGTTAAAATTTTTATATCCTTCGGGACTGAATTTTTTCAGAATATATCCGTATATCTCATCATCTACTTTTGTGAATATATGTTTAGATATGTCAACCTCGGGATGTTCTTTCTGAAGGAAGTCCAAAACCTTATGCGTTGATAATTCCAACTCTTTTGCAATTTTTGATATTTGTTTGTTTTTACCCTTCATTTTTCAGATTCCATTGTATGTTTTTATTAATTTTGCGATTTGTCTCTGAAGTTCGGAATTTGTAAATCCGATTACCTTTACTCCCTGTTTGCCAATTAATCCTTCAAGGCTGATTTCTTTTTGCAGTTTTACGGCTGTTTCACTGCCTGCTTTATTTATTATTCTTTTTTCTGTATTTTCGCTGGTCTGACTGCTCATTAAGATTAAACCGATATTTTTAAAATTAGTCAGCTCCAATCTGTTTTGCCCGATAACGGCAACCCCGGATTTTATTGAAAAGTGGATCAGAGCGCTTATTTTCCTGATCAATTCGTCTTTATTCGGTGTAATAGCTGTCAAGAGTAGCCTTTATATAATTATACTTATCTTCGTCCATACCGTCAATCGCCAAAATGATATCTTTATCTGTTTCGTAGAAAGTCTCGGCATCCTTAATATTGTTTGCATACAGCATAGCTTTCAAGTCGTCTGTGAACTCTTCTACTTTTTCAATTGTAAGGTTTGTCAGTTCATCGTACTCGGTTTCGGTCATTACCTTCAATTTATAGCCGGATACTTCTTCGGTTAATTCGACATTGCTGTTTTTCAAACCAAGCACATCGTCGTAAATATGATCCGGAACTATCACATCGGCTGTTTTTTCATCGGTATTCAGTTCGAGATGATATTCGGTTTTTATTCCCAGCAGTCTTGTTATAAACATTTTAGGTTCATCAATTTTCTGAATGATATCTATTTTTTCTTTATTAAGTTCAGAAACAATTGCAGTAATTCTCGCTCCCCTCTGACCGACGCAGGCTCCGACGGGATCAACTCTGGAGTCTAAAGTTTCAAGAATCACTTTTGAACGAATTCCAGGTCTTCTCGCTACCTGAATAATTTCAATTATACCGTCGCTGATCTCAGGAACTTCAGTTTCAAACAGCTTTTTGATAAAATCACTGTCGGATCTGGATACAATAACTTTCACATCCTGATTCCTATAATAAACATCCTTTATAACTGCCTTTATCAATTCTCCCCTTCTGTACCTTTCATTAAATACAGATTCGGATTTAGGCATAATAACTTCAATGTCTTCATAGTTAATCTTGATTTCTCTCGGAGTGATCTGATGTATTGAACCCATAATAATATCACCGATCTTTTCGATATATGTATCATAAGTATTTGCTCTTTCAACTTTCTTTATCTTCTGAGCCAAAATTTGTTTTGCTGCTATTATATGTCTTCTTCCGAAAGAATCGAAATCAATAATTTCAGGAATATCGTCGCCCACTTCAGCTTCATCATCCAAAGCTAAGGCATCCGATAATTTGATTTGGCTTATTTCTTTTTCAAAATCCTCGTCTTTTACAACCTCTCTTTCGTGAATTATCTCAACATCGCCCGTATCAATATTGAAAGTTACTGTAAAATAATCTTCAGCGCTTTCTTCTTCTGGTATATCGTACTTCTTTTTCAATATACTTAAAAAAATTGATTTTACGATTTCGCTCAGCTTAGACTTTTCGATTTTCTTTTCTTTTATAATCCCTTCAATTGCGTTCACTACTTCTCTGGCATCCATTTGATCATACCTCCGTTTTTATTAAAATTTAATTTTTAGCTTTGCTTTGATTATATCGGCGTAACTGATTTCGGTTTCGGAATCATTGAAAAGAAGTATAATTTTATTTTCCAAAGCCCGAATTAATTTTCCCTCAATATTTACATTCTTTTCTTCGCCTTTAAGAAGGATTCTGATTTCCCTGTCCTCATTCCAGTAAAAATCTCTGAACGATCTTAGTTCTCTGTCTATACCGGGAGAGCTAACTTCAAGCTGAAAATCCGAAGACAAGAGCTTATTGCAGGGAGAATCTGCCAGTTTATTAAAATCTTTAGATATCGCAGTAAGATCAGAAACCGTCGGTCCCTTTTTTGAACCTACAGATACTTTGATCAGCGTTCCTTTCGAGTTTGAAGACAAAATGATATCTACCACTTCCTGTCCGTATTTTTCCGCTATCGGACTTATCGCTTTTTCTATTTTTTCCCTTATTTCAGGCGTATTTAACTCCTTTTTTATAAACAAAAAAGTGGGACTTTTCCCACTTCTCAGTTCTTATTCACAGCTTCGACCCGTAATATAACTGTTTTTATACTATAAAGCAAGTCAAAATTTCATGATTTGCAAAATTCAATTATCCTTTCGGTTAAACCTACGATATCCAGCTTTAACATTTCGTGTAGTTTATTCATGTTTCCGTGTTCAATAAATTCGTCTGGAATTCCTATTCGCCCTATCTTCAGATCGTTTATTCTTTCGGAATTATAATATTCAAGAACCGCTGATCCGAAACCGCCGATTAAACAATTCTCCTCGACAGTAATTATGGTCTTGTATTTTTTTGAAACTTCCTTAAGAATATCCGTATCTAAAGGTTTCATGAATTTCATGTCGTAAACAGCAGCATCAATTCCTGAGTTTTTTAGAATATCGGCAGCTTTTATAACTGAGTTGGTAATATTTCCGACAGATAAAATCGCAACATCACATCCTGTTTTAATTAATTCTCCCTTACCGATTTCGATGGAATCAAATTTATCGGAAATACCGTCGCCTGTTCCCGAACCTCTTGGATAACGGATTGCAAACAAACCTCTGTTCTTTGAAGCTGTAAAAAGCATATTTCTCAATTCGTTCTCGTTTCTCGGAGACATAAGAATCATATTAGGTATCATTCTGAGATAAGATATATCGAATACTCCATGGTGTGTAGGTCCGTCCTCTCCGACCAATCCTGCCCTGTCAATTGCTAAAATCATATCAAGTTTTTGAAGAGCACAGTCGTGAATCAGCTGATCGAAGGCTCTTTGAAGAAAGGTCGAATAAATTGCTATAACAGGCTTGAGTCCTTTCATTGATAAGGCAGCAGCGAAAGTCACAGCGTGCTCTTCCGCGATTCCGACATCAAAAAACCTATCCGGAAATTTTTCTGCAAATTCATTTAAGCCCGTACCGATTTTCATTGCCGCTGTAATGGCAACAAGTCGTTTATCCTGCACGGCAAGCTCGCAAAGTGTTTTGCCGAAAACATCTTGATACTTAATATCCCCGGTTTTCTTTTCTCTTTGCGCTTCTAAAATGCCGGGATTTACGCCATGATAGGTACCTTTTTCGTCTTCTTCTGCCGGTTTATAGCCTTTACCCTTTTCTGTAATTACATGCAGAAAAACCGGACCGGATACCTTATTTTTTATATTTTCAAGCACTTTAATTAAAGAAGGCAGATCATGCCCGTTTACCGGACCGATATAATTAAAGCCCAATTTTTCAAATAGTATTCCGGGCGTCAAAAGACTTTTTACGCTGTCTTCAATCCTTGACAATCCCTGTCTTATTTGCTTTCCGAGTTTATATTTGCCTG
>JAKLPX010000327.1 GCA_022013635.1 Candidatus Delongbacteria bacterium | reverse complement strand
TATAAGTTCCTATAAAATAATCCAGAGCCTCGGATACCGTCATTTCGTGAAGATCAATTTCAATCATGTTTTGTCCTGTTTCAACTCATCGCAGTTATCGTGATATCTGCAGGAACCGCATTTTGAGCTGTTACACTCGTCTCCTGCGTTTTTTATCTTTTTGTAAAGATAGACGGCTGAGATTAACACGATGATTATAACAAAAATAAATTGTATCATAATAGTTTTCCAATATTATATACCAGAAAAGCAGCTATCCACGCAAATCCTGTCGTCATTAACACCGATAAAAAAGCCAATTTCCATTTTCCCGATTCGTTCTTTATAGCGAATACGGTTGCAATACAGGGAAGGTAGAGAAGAACAAAAATAAGAAATGATAAAGCTTTTAGCCTGCCGGATCCATCATGTTCAAATGAATTGGAATTCCTGAGCTTCTCAGACAGGTCTTTTCCATCAATATTATTATGCAGAATAGACAAGGTGCTGACTACTATTTCTTTTCCTGCAAATCCAGAAATAATAGCTACATTAGATTTCCAGTCAAATCCTACTGGATTGAAAACCGGCTCAACAATCCTGCCGATCCGACCGATATATGAATTTTCAATGTTGTAGGATTCAGAATGATTAGTAACTTTCACAGGACGGGGAAAATAACCGAGCGTCCATATTATTATTGATGCGGCAAGTATCAGTCCGCCCATTTTTTTCAGATACTGATAAGCTTTGTCCCACATGTGAAGAGCGGTAGATTTGAAAGTAGGTATCCTGTAAGGAGGCAGTTCCATTACGAACGGCGCATCTTCTCCTCTGAATAATGTCTTTTTCAATAAAAGAGCCGAAAGGAACGCTATCGCCGCGCCTGTCAGATATAACACGAAGAGTATTAGTGCCGGATTTTCAGGAAAAAATGTTCCGATTATAAGGATGTAAACGGGTAATTTTGCACCGCAGGACATAAACGGTATTATAAGCATCGTAACGATCCTGTTTTTTCTGCTGTTTATGGTCCTTGTAGCCATGATCGCAGGTACAGAGCATCCGAATCCGATAAGCATGGGTATGAACGATTTACCGTGTAGCCCGATCGAATGCATAAGCTTATCAACAATAAAAACAACTCTCGACATATAGCCCGTGTCTTCAAAAAAAGAAATAAAGAAAAAGAGAATCAGAATATTGGGAAGGAAAACGAGGACACCGCCGACACCCCCGATAATTCCGTCTGAAATAAGATCCTTTAAAATCCCGTCAGCCATGTTGTTATGAACAAAAATTGAAGTAATCGAAACAAGGTATTCGATGAATGCCATCGGGTAACCTCCTATAGTGAAAGTAGATTCGAACATAATCCACATCAGTCCGAGAAAGACAGGAAAACCCCATACCTTATGGGTGGCAAATTCATCAATTCGTTGAGTTCTATATAATGAATGCCTGTTCTCTTTTAATTTCAGGGTTTCTTTCAACGCTCCGGAAATAAAGCCGTATTTAGCATCGGTAATCAGATTGTCGGGAGAATCATCGTAATGCTCTTTTACAACCGATATTTCTTTAGTCAGCGCATCAAGAATTTCCTTATAATTTGAAGAAGATTTTTTTACCCGTCTTAAAAAATCCTGATCGTTTTCCAATAATTTCAGCGCAATATAGCGCGGTGAAATTTTAGTCAGTAAACCGACATCTATGTTTTTGGACAGGATTTTTCTCAATTCACTTATGGAATCCTCTATCGGATGGCCGTAATTAATATGAATATGCCTGAATTGCGGCTCTTCATCGTTATATGATTTTACTATTTCTGCAATAAGATTCTCTATACCGATATTTTTAGCCGCAACTGTAGGAACAAACGGGATCCCTGTCATTTTTCCGAGAAGTTCGTGATCGAATTCAGTCCCGGAATTTTCGAGTTCATCGAACATATTCAGCGCGACTATGACTCTCAAATCCATATCTATAAGCTGTGTCGTAAGAAATAGATTTCTTTCAAGATTGGAGGCATCAATCACATTTACAATTATATCGGGCATTTCGTTTATGATAAAATCATGCACCAGCTTTTCTTCCTCGCTGAAGGAAGTAAGAGAATATGTTCCGGGCAGATCGGTAATATTGATAACATATTCACCGTACCTGACTTCCGCTGTTTTTTCACCAGTGGTCACACCACTGTAATTAGCCACTCTCTCACGAAGACCAGAAATGTAATTGAACAGTGTAGTTTTTCCGCTGTTAGGATTGCCGACGAGAGCCACATTTATTCTTTTGCATTTTTCAATTCTGATGGTTTTTGCTTCAGGCAGAATCAAAAAAAGATCATTTTTCTCAATATGTTTGCGATACTTGTGTTTCCCTTCTGATACTTCAATGAGTTTTGCCTCCTCCCTGCGCAGGGAGATATTATAACCCATGATCTTATATTCAACCGGATCAAGAAGCGGAGCATTTTTAATCACTTCGACTTTCTTTCCTGCGACAAAACCCATTTCCTGAATTCTTCTTCGGAATGAACCGATTCCTTTCACTTTTTTTATTATTGCGCTTTCGCCGGTATTCAAATTAGATAAGTTCATAATATCCATTATTGAAATTAAATCTCAATAAAATGTAATTATAAGCCGAACTATAAGCAATAAATAATTTAATTAAATGTTGATGTAACTCGATATTTTTATTGCATTTTGGACTTATGTTCGTCATATTGCTTTCGAAGTGATAAAAGGAGGAGATCTTTATGCAAAATATAAAATCGGTAAAACAGATTAAAGAGTCCATAATAAAAATTTTGGGTTGACTTAAATAAAATTATTAAACGGAGAAAATAAATGAATAACGACGACTTCAACTGCTTCATAACTCACTGCACACAAAACGATGCTTTTTTTGGTCAAATAATCAATCCCACGAGTGTCAGTCGAATTGAAGGACCCTGTGGTGATAACATGGAATTCTACCTGGTTATTAAAGACGACATTATTGTAGATGTCAAATATTTCACAGAAACCGGCTGCTGTAATACCAAAATTTCCGGCAGAGCAGTTGCACAAAGAGTACTCGGTAAAAATATTATCGAGGCTTTGAGCGTCAACCCCTACCAGATTATAAGCGAGGAAAAAGGGCTCTCACCGCAAGGTCAGCATTGTGCGATTCTGGCTGTTTCAACCTTTTATCAGGCGGTTGTACTGTACTTGCTTGGTAGAGAATAGAATGTCAAATAATTCCTAACGAAAGACTTATAAAACTATGCGAACTTCACTTGATTGTTTACCTTGCGTGATAAAACAGGCTGTAGATTCTTCTCGACTGGTAACTGCCGATGAAAAAGTAATCACCGACATCATGCAAACAATCTTTACCGAACTTGCAAAGTTCGACTTATCCTTAACTCCGCCGGAACTGGTGCAAACCGTGCATGCAATTATCCGTAAACATTTAAACAATCCTGATCCATTTTTTAATATCAAAAAAATGTCCACCGAAAGAGGGCTTTTACTGGCAAAAGAAGCCGTGACTGCTATTGATAAAGCTCCAAATCCCTTTGCCGTTGCCGTGGCTTTTGCCATTGCCGGAAATATTCTGGACTTCGGCATGAAATCGGTCTGGAATGAAGAGGTTATCGTAAATTCATTCGCCAAAGCAGAAAATCAAGCCTCGCTTTTTGACGATCAGGTTATAGGGGAATTATACAGGGAGATCAAATCTGCCAAAACTGTTTTAGTCTTAGGCGATAACGCCGGTGAAGCAGTTTTTGACCGTTTGCTGATTGAGCGGTTTCCTGGTAAAGCCAAAATATTATACGCTGTCAAAGGATCCCCTGTGATCAACGATGTAACTAAAACCGAAGCAATCGAATCGGGAATTGATAAAGTTGCTGAGATTGTTTCCAATGGAGTAGATATTCCCGGCACGGTAATTAGTAAATGCTCTTCAGAATTTGTCGAGCTTTACAATTCCGCCGATGTGATTATCGCCAAGGGCCAGGGCAATTACGAGACTCTCAATGAAGAAACTCGGAAAATCTGGTTTTTATTGCAGATCAAATGTCCGGTGATTGCCAAACACTATAATTATAAAGTCGGCGACTGGCTGGTAAAATGCATAAATGGCTCAAGCTGAGGCTTAGAGGTTTTATGAATATAACTTATCAATCAAAGAGAAGTTACGGAATTCGGCTGAGATGAGAAAAACATTCATAGGATCAATATAATTATAGATGACAGCAGATTTGTGAAATAGTTCTTTTATACAAAATTATATTTATTATTTTTCTTGCTTTTTGAACTTATGTTCATTATATTGTCTGTGAAGATTAAAAAGGGGATTGAAAAATGGCGCGACCGCAAAAAGACAGAATGATAAAAGAACCGCCTATTTTTACACAGTTTAAGCCGATGGGCGCTCCGGGAAGGCTGCTTGAATCCATATCTATGTCACTGGACGAATACGAAGCGTTCAGACTCTCCGATTATCTGGGGATGTCTCAGGAGGAAGCAGCTGACGAGATGGTAATTTCAAGGCCTACTTTTACTCGACTTATCGAAATTGCAAGGAAGAAAGTTACGGAACTTATAATCAACGGCAAGATGCTGGTTATTGAAGGCGGTAATATCCATTTCAGAAAGAATCTGATCAAATGCAGGAGTTGCGGTCTTATGTTCAATATTAATATAGAAGAAGACATCCGAAAATGTCCAAATTGTAATTCGGATGAACTAATAAATCTGGCAGGCGGTTTCGGACATGGTAGGTGCTGCCGGAATAGAAACGGGAGATAATTATGCCAAGGGGCGACAGAACAGGTCCTGACGGAGCAGGTCAGATGACAGGAAGAGGTCTCGGTTATTGCGCCGGATACATAGAACCGGGATATACGGCAGTCGGAGGCAGAGGCTACAGTTTCGGAGGCAGAGGCTTTGGTCGAGGTAACGGTAGAAGGTTCGGATTCAAAGTCGGATACGACAATGTCCATAATGTGTCTGAAAATACATTGTTCGAAAATGAGATCAGGGTTCTAAAAGATCAGCTGAGTTCTCTTGAGAAAAGACTTGATGAAAGCCAGAAAGAAAAATAAGAAGCGGGCAGGTTTGTCCTGCCCATCTAAAAAAAACAACTTGAAATAAAATAAAAAAGGAACGAAAATGAAGAAATTATTTGCTGTACCAACTAAAAGCGGAAAATTATGCGAACATTTCGGACACTGCGAAAGCTTTGCAGTAATCGAAGTTGATGGTAGCAGTGTAACAAGAAACGAATTTATTACTCCTCCTGCTCATGAACCCGGACTGTATCCGCGATTCCTCGCTGAAATGGGAGTTTCTACAATCATAGCCGGTGGGATGGGTCAAAAAGCTCAGGATCTTTTCAGACAGAATAATATCGAAGTTTTTACCGGTATCGGATACGAAGAACCTCACAAACTTGTTGAAGCATATCTGAATAAAAAACTCGTTTCAAGCGAAAATCCCTGCGATCATGAAGACCATGGCAGCCACGACTGCAGTCATTAAGAAATAATTTATGAAAATAGCAATAGCGAGCGGCAAAGGCGGTACGGGAAAAACATTCCTTTCAACCAACCTTGCCTCATATATGTCCGAAAGTGTTCCGACCGCTTTAGCTGATCTTGATGTTGAAGAACCCAACTCGGGATTATTTATCCGCGGTGAAAATATTCATTCGGAAGACATATTCAAATCTGCACCCGAATGGGACAAAACGAACTGTATCATGTGCGGTAAATGTCAGAGTTATTGTAATTTTCATGCAATACTGAAAGTAAAAGATGCAATAATGGTTTTTCCTGAATTATGCCATTCGTGTTATTCGTGTTCTGAACTGTGCCCGACAAATTCTCTTCCAATGAAAAAGCAGAAGATCGGAGTATTGAACCACTACAAATTTAACAATCTTGATTTTATTGAAGGAAGACTCGACATCGGTCAGGAACAGGCCGTTCCACTCATATCGCAGACTAATGATTATACCGCCAACCACCTGCAAAAAGTCATTGGAATCTACGATTGTCCTCCCGGAACGGCTTGTTCCACCGTTGAATCTGTGAAAGATGCCGATCTTGTAATCCTTGTTACGGAACCTACTCCTTTCGGACTTCATGATCTTAAACTTATCGTGAAATCTATGCGCCTGCTGAATAAGAAATTTGCGGTTGTAGTTAACAAATGGGGCATTGGAAACGATGATGTGCTGAAGTATTGCAAAAGCGAAAATATTCCGGTTATAGCAAAAATAAACAACGATAGAAAGATCGCCGAGGAATATTCAAAAGGAAATGTAGTATACGACAAATTTGAATTAGTTAAAACTGTGCTTGAAAAGATTAAAGAATATATAGTTAAAACCAGCAGTAAAGAATGAAAGAAATAGTAATAATATCAGGGAAAGGCGGTACGGGAAAAACTTCGATCACCGCTTCTTTTGCATATCTCAGCGGAAAAAATACCGTTCTCGCTGATTGCGATGTCGATGCTTCCGACTTTCATTTGCTTTTAAAACCAGAAACGATTGTAGAAGAAGATTTTTTCAGCAGTTATATCGCAGTTATCGACTATGATAAATGTAGAACCTGCGGAAAATGCTTTGAAGTATGCAGATTTAAAGCGGTATCTTTTGAACATGACAGATTCGTTATTGACAGTATCAACTGCGAAGGATGCGGCTACTGCTCGAATGTATGTCTGCCTGAAGCCATCAATCTCGAAATTCAGAATGACGGAAAATTATTCGTTTCAAAGACTCGGCTGGGTAAAACTTTGTTCCATGCGGAACTGGATCCCGGCGCGGAAAATTCCGGCAAACTTGTTGCGAAAGTTAAAAATAATGCCAAGAAATATGCCAGAGAAAATAATATTGACATAGTTCTTGTTTACGGCTCGCCCGGAATCGGATGTCCCGTAATTTCGTCTTTATCCGGTGCAAATTTTGTCGTATTGGTTACAGAACCGACAATATCAGGAATGCATGATCTGGGCAGAGTGATCAAACTTGTGCAGAAATTCAGAATAAAAATGGGTTGTATC
>JAKLPX010000326.1 GCA_022013635.1 Candidatus Delongbacteria bacterium | reverse complement strand
GGTATTGCCAACATTAAATAAAATATTATCACAATCAGATGATTCTATTTTCTTTTTTAACAAAATCACATTACTTGTCGTGATATTATCATTACCATCTGCTTTCATAGGATCATAATTTTTTACAGCTTTTAGATAGACATCAAAAGCATCTTCAGAAGTATCTTTATCCAATAAATAATGAACAAACTTAATAAAGTGAGACTTACCAGAGCCGTAATAACCGTTGATCCAAATACCTGTTTTGCCAACTTTTTTATTTAAAATTGCATCTAGCATGGTATAAATATGTTTGATTAGTTCATCTGTAAATACATACTCAGTTATCTCTGCATCTACTGTGCTCTGTTTTTTATCACTTACTACAACAGCGGGATTAATATCTCTAAAAACATTTCGTTCAAATATATCTTTAATCTTCATAATTCCTACCTACTCTCCATATTGTTTAGTTTATTAACTTTATTGCTCTGTATAAATTTTCATCTTTTAAAAGACCAAATAAGCTATAGTATTCTTTAGCTTCACCTGGGTAAAACATAATTAATTTGAAACCGTTAATGTATTTTTCAAAATTATTCATAAATCTGCTTGCTCTAATGTAAGGAAAAGCATTCCCAAAGCCTTTGATAAAAACAAAAGCAACTTCATATTCATCAGCACTTGATAAATGATTTTGAATTTTGTTATCTAAATATTTTAAAAATCTACCATCATATGCATCTCTTTTTAATGCATCATTAACTTGTTTATATTTATTTTTTTCATGTTTCAAATAATAATTAAATTTTGAGTCTTTACCGAATTTTTCATTTTTTAAATAATTTGTAAATTCATCAAAAATATCCAGCACTAATACATCCAAATAATTTGATGGTCGAAATAACCTTTCTTTAATACTTAATATTTCTCGTTCAATTTCATACTCTTTTTCTGCATCATACATATACATATATGCCGGAAAAAATAAATTACCCGTATAATGATCCTGAAACTCTTTATTACATAATTGATCATATAATTCTGATATTCTCATTTCTTTTTAACCTAGACTTATTTAAAACAGACTTCTTTAAACCAACTTTCTCCAATATCTTCAAAATATTCCCAAAACGAATCTGAAATAATTAGATGATTTGACAGTCTTTCTCCTTTTAGTAAACCACACTCTTTTAGAGTTGTCCTATACTGAGAGTTTAATTTATCAAGCGTTGATTCAGACCATGATCCGACAATGTCATTTACCGATGCAATCTCATCAAGTCTCATTTTCACACTAAAAGCATTTAGATCATTACCAATTTTGTATTTTTTTAAAGCAACTTCAATGTGAATATCAAGTACAATTGGATAAGTTTTAAGGCATAAGTAGAATAATGCTAATTTTTGTTCTTTTTCACTCAAATCTTTAAACCACTCCCAAAAACTTTTTTTTACTACATTATATCTTCTTTTTATTTCTGTTACTATTCTTTTTCTTGCACTTTCAGTCTTAATTCCCAAAAAATTATTTAATTCTCTCTCTTTTTCTATCTGGACAATAAAATTAGACTCAAAAAGAATAGGATATAAAGATTTAAATTCACTGCTCAAAAGGCCACCAGCAGTAAAATTTGCATCATATTTATTTATTTCTTTCATTTTCTTTAGCCTGATTTTAGAGTTTAATTTATTATTTCAGCACCCATTTAGTTAATTAACAACCCTGCTTCTTTTTAATGCATTTTTTGTCTCAATTGTATAACAAGATTATATTATATTACAGAGTAATAATCAAGTAAATTAGATTGTAATTTATTCCTGTATTATCGACTATTAATTCACCTTCTTATACCTAAAAACGGCGTAGGAGGTTGAGATTACTGCGTAAATGGAGAGGATGATGAAGTGTCTTTGTATGTCGGCAAAGCCTGATCCTTTTAGCATTACCATTCGCATTACATCTATGAAATAGGCTACGGGATTGAACCATGTTATGCGTTGTGCCCACATTGGCATACTTTGTATGGGTGTGAAGAGTCCGGACATTAGTATGAAGATGACCATGATGAACCAGGTGATGAACATTGCCTGCTGCTGTGTGTCGGTGAATGTTGAGATGACAAGGCCGATGGACAGTGCTACTATTAGGTAGAGTGACGCGAAGAGGAAGATGAGCCAGATGCTTCCGACTATTGGTATGTTGAAGAGGAGTTTGCCGATGGATAGTCCTAGTCCGAGTTCGAATAGTGCTATGATGAAGAAGGGGATGAGTTTTCCGATTATGAGTTCGTGCTTTCTGATGGGGGTGACATTTATCTGCTCGATGGTGCCTATTTCCTTTTCTTTGACGATGCTCATTGATGAAAGTAGCAGTCCTATGAGGGTGACTAAGAGTGCTGTTATGCCGGGAACCATGAAGGTGATGTAGTCGAGTTCGGGGTTGAAGAGGTGTCTGTATGAGATGCCTATTGATGGTGTTCGTACGGGGTCGTACATGTTGATCATGTTTATTCTTGCTTCGATGTTGAATCCGATTAGTATGTTCTGTGCGTAATTAGCTATTATTCCGGCGGCTGAACCGTCTATGGCGTTTATGAGCAGCTGTACTTCGGCTTTATTTTCCCTGACGAGGTCTTTTTCAAAGTTCTCGGGTATGACTATGACGAGTTTGGCTTTGTCGTTCAATATCTCTTCTTCGACATTATTGACGGAAAGTTCCCCATCGGATCTGATGAAATAGGGTGATGCTTCGAATTTTTCCATGAGCTTGAAGGAAAGTGAGCTTCTGTCGAGGTCGAGGACATTAAAATTGACATTTTTTATCTCGAAAGTGGCGGCATTTGAAAGTATTATGAGCTGCAAAAAAGGCATGATGAAGATTATGGGCAGCATTGATTTATTTCTGAATATCTGCTTGAACTCCTTTCTGACTATGTAGAATATCGTTCTCATATTACAGCCTTATCTTGAATTTTTTGATACTGACTGTGAGCAGTACTGCCGTCATGAAAAGAAGGATGCCCGTTTCTTTCCAGATGTACGCAAAACCTGTTCCTTTGAGCATGATGTTCTTTATGATGATAAGAAACCATTTGGCGGGTAGTATGTGCGAAAATACCTGAAGCGCGTAAGGCATGTTCTCAACGGGGAAGATGAAGCCGGAGAGTAAAACTGTGGGGAGCATTAGTCCGACGAGCGAAATTGCCATTGCTACCTGCATCGAGTTCGATATTGCTGAGATCAGGATACCGAGTGAAAGTGCTGTCATGATGAAAAGGGCGCATTCGGCTACGAGAAGTAGAAGGCTTCCGCGGATGGGCATTCCGAAGACCGTAGTTGAGACGATAAGTATAAACGCAACATTTATCATGGATAATAAAAGATAGGGCGCAACCTTGCCCAAAATGATCTGTAACGGCTTTAGGGGAGATGCGAGCAGGACTTCTAATGTACCGAGTTCTTTTTCCCGCGCTATTGTAATACTCGTCATCATTGCGGAGATAAGCATGAGGATCAGCGCCATGATACCGGGAACGAACATGAAAACACTTTTCATTTCCTCGTTATACAGCATCTTGACCTCTGTGCCGATAGAAAGCGGGATCTGCTGTTCTTCAGATAGTGAAGCCGCGTAATTCTGGATTATGCCTGAAGTATAAGAAAGTGCAAGGTTCGCCATGTTCGGCTCGGATGCGTCCGTAATTATCTGAATGTCCGCGCGGTTGTCCCTGAGTATGTCTTCCGCAAAGCTGCTGCCGAAAACTACCGCTTCCTTTATTCGTCCGCCCTCAAAAGCCGCCTCGATCTCTTCATGTCTGTTAAAATATCCGTCAAGAATAAAATAACCTGATGAGAGCAGCTTTGAAGTGATCTCGGTTGTCACATTATCCCTTGAATTGTCGAGTATGCCTATTCTTAAAGAATCAAGTTCGTTCCTGATCGCGAACCCGAAAAGTATGACCTGAGCTATAGGCATTCCCACGAGTATGATCATCGTTCTGTAATCCCTTAACAGGTGAAGGCATTCCTTTATGACAAATCCCCAGAATTTTTTCATTTTGTACCCCTCGCAAGATGCAGGAACACATCGTACATTGAGCCGACATTAAAACTGCCCTTCAGTTCCTTGGGCGTTCCCATGGCCGCGATCCTGCCATCAACCATCATGCTTATCCTTCCGCAGTATTCCGCTTCGTCCATATAATGCGTCGTAACGAAGACACTTATGCCTTCGTCCGCAGCTTTGTAGATCAGTTCCCAGAACTGCCTTCTAGTAACGGGATCAACTCCGCCTGTAGGTTCGTCAAGGAACACGACCTTCTGTGTGTGGAAAACGGCAACGGAAAAAGCGAGCTTCTGCTTCCATCCGAGAGGCAGCGAACCGATAAGTTTGTTCTGAACACTCTCAAGTCCGAGTTCGCCGATAAGTTTTTTCGATCTTTCCCTAATCTCCTTTGACGGAAGCCTGTAGATTCCTCCGTAGAATTCTATATTTTCCTTTACGGTCAGATCTTCATAAAGCGAAAATTTCTGGCTCATATAGCCGATGTTCAGCTTGATCTTTTCCGTATCCTTATAAATGTCATAACCTGCTATTGTCGCGTGACCCGAAGTGGGCTGCGATAATCCGCACAGCATTCTGATCGCTGTTGTTTTTCCCGCTCCGTTCGCGCCCAGAAATCCGAATATCTCGCCTTTCTTCACATTGAATGAAATATTGTCGCAGGCGGTAAAATTCCCGAACTTTTTGGTCAGGTTCTCAGTATTTATAATAAGATCATTCATTGTTAGTGCTCCCGTGCCTGCTCATAAGATCCATGAAGCAGTCTTCGACAGTCGCTTTGATCTGTGAAATTTCAATTCCAGTATGACCTTTTTCACTCAGGTAGTCCTCAAGTCCCGAGCATTCACTGCTCTTTGGCGTAAGATGCAGATATTCGCCGAATATATAAACGGTGTCGCACATCCCGCATTCCTTCAGATCGGAATTCAATTTATACATATTGTCGGACTTGATGGCATAAAGCTTTTTCGGGAATTTTAAAATGATCCCTTCGAGCGTGTTAATATCCATTATGCGACCGGACTGAATTAATGCGATCCTGTCGCACAAAAACGCCTCATCCATATACGGTGTCGAAACAAGTATCGTGATCCCTTTATCTTTCAGTTTCTTGAGCATTTCCCAGAATTCCTTCCTCGATACGGGATCAACCCCTGTTGTCGGTTCGTCAAGGAACAGTATCTCAGGCTGATGGATGAGGGCGCAGCATAAAGCAAGTTTCTGCTTCATCCCGCCCGAAAGTTTACCGGCGCGTCTCGTCTTGAACGGTTCAAGCTGAACATAAATGTCTTTTATCAGCTCATAATTAGCCTTAACGGTAGTATCGAAAACCGTCGCGAAAAAGTTAAGATTTTCCTCAACACTCAGGTCCTGATATAATGAAAACCTTCCCGGCATATAGCCGATAATTCTTCTTATAGCTTTATAATCCTTTTCGACATCAAATCCTTCGACACCCGCACTTCCGCTGTCCTTCAACAATAAGGTTGTAAGTATCCTGAAAAGTGTCGTCTTTCCCGCGCCGTCAGGCCCGATAAGCCCAAATATCTCTCCTTTTTTAACTTCAAAAGAGATATCCTCAAGCGCTTTTGTGTCTTTATAGGATTTGCAGATATTTTTAACTTCAATTGAATTCATGATCTTTATTTTGTGAAGTTTACCTCACCCGGCATTCCTATCTTAAAGCTGCCGTCGTTCTTTACTTTTATCTTTACCGCATAAACAAGATTGACCCTTTCGGCCTTGGTCTGAATGATCTTCGGTGTAAATTCGGCTTTGTCGGAGATCCATGACACCGTACCTTCCACCGTTTTCATCGTATTGTTGCCGGCATCCGTTGAAACCTGCGCTTTCCCGCCCAAAATGACCTTGGACAGTTCATCTCCCGAAACATAAACTTTCAGGTAGATATCAGACATTCCCGCGATCTTGTACAGCGGCTTTGAGAAAGCTGTGATCTCGCCTTTATTCGCATACTTTGTAAGAACGGTACCGTTAATAGGGTTCATGATATAGCATTTCTTTATCTGATCGTTTATCTGATCAATCTGGATATCAAGTGATTTAAGCTCATCATTTATTGAAATTCCCTGAGTGGAAATGCTCTGCATCTGCTTGTCGAACACGCTTATCTGATAAACAATTTCGTCCAGCTGTTTTTGAGGGACAGCGTCGTTCTTTACCAGCCTTTTATATTTTTCTTCTTCTATGACTGTATTGTCTTTCTGCTGCTTAATAACTTCGATCTGGGCTGCTATATTCTTTCTCTTTGAGCTAATTATTCTTTTCTGAATAAGAAGCTGCTCTCTTTTTAAGCTTAATTGAACCGTATCAACAACTCCTACGACTATGCCTTTGGACAATTTCTGCCCTTCCTCAATATTCAAAAATTCAAGCATTCCGTTGGACTGAGACGAAACGATAATTTCATCAGCCTCAAAATTTCCGTAGGCATCATTCTTTTTCTCATTTTTGAAGCATGAAGTTATTAAGAATGTTAAAACAATTACCAGTATTAAGTTCTTCATAGTTATTTCACCACTATCGAGTTAATTATAATTTCCGTTACGATCGCTTTTCTTTCTTTAATAAATTCTTTAAATTCATCTTCATTCATATTAAGTATGCCTTTGACCAGAGGTTTGGCTGCAAACGGGAAAATGTTCATGGCTATCATATTCAAAAATATCTGCCTTGGATCGAAAGGTTTAAGTATTCCCGCCTTAGTTTCTTCATCGATCTGCTTAAGCAACATGTTGAGATGGTCATCTTTTTCGTATATCCCTGCAAGAAGTTTTACGAATATCTCAGGTCTTCTGTTGACCTCATTGATGATAAATAGGGGAAGATGTCTGTTCATCCCGATAAAGTCGGTATGCTTATCGATGAATATCTTTACCTTTTCTGTAACCGGAATGTCAGTATCGAAAAGGAACTCAAGCTCTCCGGCCAGTTTCTTGAACGCCAGTCCGAAGATCATTTCGAACAGCTTGTCCTTAGACCGGAAATAATAATGAAGCAAAGCTTTGTTTATACCCGCCTTATCCGCGATCTCCTGCATTTTGGCTCCGTCATAACCCTTTTTTTCGAAGATCTCATTTGCTGCATTAAGAATCTTCTCTTCAGCGTTTTCATTTTTTAGATCAGTCATTTTATTTGTCCGTTTGATTAAACCTTTTGATTTAACTGTTTGGTTAAACCGTATGGTAAGATAACGAAGAAAAAGCGATTTGTCAAGTGGGGGATAAAAATATTGTCTATAAGCTATAGCATCTTTGAGTTCATGCTGTCAATAACATCTTCAATACACGGTAGGTTATTTGTTTTCCTTAATACAATCCCCAAGTCATTGGCTGTTTTTTCGAGAGCTATGCCTATTTCAGTCCGAGCATAGAGGATTTCTTTAGGTATTATTTTCCCATTTTCAATTACCCCGGATAAAATTTCGGACAATTGTTTTTCCGTCTGATCAAAACTGCTGGCAACAGCGTGAGAGACAATAAAACCTGCTGATGAATCAACTATCAGGCATATTACACCATAAAACGGCCGTTCTGATTTGTTCCGGATGGGCATATTGCTATAAAAATAATGCATTTCCCATACGCCGGACATTGTTTTATTCGCAAGGGCAAAAGGAATTGATTTACTTTCCAGTTTTACGGGTTCCGTTTTAACAGAAGGCGATTTAGTAACAAGAATTTCCTTAGACAGCCATTGGTTTTCTGTTTTTGCAAATAATATGTATTTTCCGGCATTGTACAAATTGTGTTTTCTACTCTTAAGAATTTCTGTCAATTCGAGAATGTCCTCTAAAACAGATATCAGAATTTCAACTTCCTTTTCATCAATTTTCCAATTATAAAGACCCGGAGTGTGAGTACGGAATATAGGTAACATCTTTTTATTGCTGAAAACAACACCGCTTTGTTTGATCATTCTTAAATCTGCAGCATCAGCTTCATTCCTGCTGCTAAAATAAATTGTTAAGGCATCTTGGATAAAAGGAATATCAAAGTGGTCAAGTACATCACCTGAATTGCTCAGATCAATTAATTTCTCGTAAGCAAGCCTTCCCTTTTCTCCGTGATATACCGCAAGTCCGAAAACTTCACCGAGATTGCCCATCACGGAAATGTAAGATATTTGTTTATCTGCACGATTGTTTAAGGCAAAAAGCGCGTCGCTATCAATATGTTCCCAAAGTTTAATATCTGCGAATTGTTTGGCCAGTGCCATCAGTTTTTTCACTTTCATTTCCGGTATGCTCATTTCATTTTCCTCTTTATTTTTACAAAACTCAAATTAATGATATTTTTTAAAAAACATCAATGTAATAATTAAAAATCTTTATAATAATTTTTCTTGCAATCGCAATAATGAACTATTATAATACTTACCTAAAGTATTTGGAGAGGGCAAGTTGAGGATATTCAGCCTAAGTATTAAACAGCAATTCAGCAATTCAGCAATTCAGCAATTCAGCAATTCAGCAATTCAGC
>JAKLPX010000325.1 GCA_022013635.1 Candidatus Delongbacteria bacterium | reverse complement strand
GTTGAAAATATCAGAAAAAGAATTCAGACGGAAAGGATCATCAAATCAGAAATATTCTGGAGCTGGATAAGAAATAAGGATAAAGGCATTGATTACGATATAAGAGAAACGGTACATAACGAAGTGAAAAATATCAGTATGGACAAACTTTTTGAGTTCTACAATAATGAGATCAAAGGGCGGAAGTATATTTATCTTATAATGTCGGACAAAGAAAAGGTAAATTTTGACGATCTGAACAAACTGGGAGAAGTAGAAGAACTGACGCTTGAAAAAATATTCGGGTACTAAGAAACGGTATAGTTGATGTATCGGAAGAGAGCGCAGATTACGGATTCTGCACATATCCGTTGGTAAAGTTCAAGAATATCACTATTTCAGGAAGTAAAAAGGTGTTTTTTATGTCCTTGTAAATCCCGATCCAAGTCGGGATTTTTTATTTTATTAATATTTTATAGTTCTTGCTTTTTACATTTTTTTTATAGAGATTTTAGAAAATATTAAAAATGGAGAACAGCTATGAAGAAGTTTAATATTGCATTAATATTCATTATTCTCATGGTTCAGTCGGTTCTTTTTTCTCAATTTCCCTGGGGAACAGGAACTGAGGAAGATCCATATCATGTCACTACACCGGAGGAACTTAATTCCGTCAGAGATTTTATGACATCATATTTTACATTGGATTGCGATGTTGATCTTGCTTTGTATTTAACCGAAGGTAATGGCGGTTACAATAACGGAGAATTCTGGGAACCTATCGGCACTACAGAAAATCCTTTTAAAGGGACAATCTATGGTAATATGCAAAAAATAAAGAATTTGAAAATTAACAGACCGGATTCTACTAATGTAGGTTTTATCGGTTATGCCGAAGGAACTACAATTAAAGATGTGAAAGTAGAGGTTGATATCGTTGGAAAAGTAAATGGCAAAGATCAGGTAGGAAGCCTGATCGGTAATGGACTGAATAGTTCAATCTTTAATTGTTCAACAATATCTTCTATCGCAGGTGAAGGAAATTTGGGAGGTTTGATAGGCTATTGTGATAGTTGTATAGTTTCAAACTGCAGTGCAGCAAGCTATGTTAAAGGATTAAGTGGTGTTGGAGGTTTGATCGGAGCAACATATCGGTCGGAAATTTTAATGTGTCAATCAGATGGTGTAGTCGAAGGGA
Source organism: Candidatus Delongbacteria bacterium (assembly GCA_022013635.1). GTDB lineage: Bacteria > UBA4055 > UBA4055 > UBA4055 > UBA4055 > JAKLPX01. The sequence continues at coordinate 6,648 of JAKLPX010000325.1, read as the reverse complement.
AGTATGAGTTTGCCGGAGGATTAATTGGGATATGTTCCGGTACATTAAAATTATCTTTTTCAACAAGTACTGTAATAGGCGGTGAGTTGTTTGCAGGTGGACTTACAGGAGGAAATTGGCCATGTGATCTTATGGATTGTTTTGCTTTAGGTAATGTTAGCGGAGATCAATATATTGGAGGTCTGACGGGTTCAAGTAACGGGAATATATTGAATTGTTATTCAGTAGGTAATGTAACAGGTACTACTGATTTTGGAGGATTACTGGGTACGAATAGTGGTTTAGTTACTGAATGTTATTGGAACACTGAAATTTCAGGACAGGAAACTTCAGCAGGCGGTGAAGGTAAAACCACTGCAGAAATGATGCTGCAATCTACATATACAGGCTGGGATTTCACTTCGCCAGTATGGAAAATAAGTACCCAGAACTTCGGTTATCCCCATCTTGCATGGGATCATAGATTCGATTTTGCGGGTGGGTCAGGCACTGCTGTTGATCCGTATCTCATCTCCGAGCCTTTGCATCTTGATAATGTCAGAAATTTTCTTGATGCTAATTTCAAACAGACGGCCGATCTTGATCTGCAATGGTATGAGAATTGGTCGCCTATTGGATATATTGCTTCAATGAGCAATTATAGGTCATTTTCCGGTACTTATAACGGGAATGGATTCACTATAGATAATCTTTTCATTTACGAACCGGAGAAAAATAATATTGGATTATTCGGTTATACTTGTTACGCGACAATATCAAATATGAATATTAAGAATTCTAATGTAACCGGCGGTAATAACAACACGGGTACACTTGGAGGATATGTCGGAGGAACAGAAATTTCTGACTGCAATGCGTTTGATTGTTCAGTAAATGGAGTTTCAGGTGTCGGCGGTCTTGTCGGAGCATTAGTAGGAGAAAGCAAGATGATTAACTGCAATATAATAGGCAGTTCAATAAATGGAACAGGATATTATACCGGAGGTATTGCAGGACTTATAGAAAACTATTCTGAGGTCATTCATTGTTTTTCAAACAATCAGGTTAATGGTGCCCTTTATTATACAGGTGGTTTGGTTGGGTTTTCATATACTTTTTCTTCAATATTGGATTCTTATTCATCAAGCGAAGTAAACGGTAATGAAATGACTGGTGGGTTAGTAGGTTGTGTTACCGCTTCAAGTATAATAAGAAACAGCTATGCAAAAGGATATGTTAACGGTAGCGGATCAGATACAGGAGGTTTTGTAGGCAATGCTTCCGATTGGCCAATAATTCAGAATTGCTACTCGAAGGCAAATGTAATAGGTAATGAAAATGTAGGTGGATTTGCAGGTTTGGATGAAGGCTCTGAAGTAACGAACTGTTACTCAACCGGCACTGTATCAGGAATAGAGGGAACAACCGGAGGATTTGTGGGAGAGCATATCAGAGGTACAATAAATTCATCATACTGGGATATGGAGACCTCAGGCCAAACTGCTTCGGCAGGGGGAGAAGGAAGAACTACTGAAGAAATGACTTATCCGTTTGCTGCAAATACCTATATCGGCTGGGATTTTACAACAATATGGGGAACACTCTACCTCAGTTATGGTGATTATCCATATCTTGAAATGGAGGGACTTATCGGAATAGAGGAAAATAACAATGTTCCAGAAGTGACAGAGCTTTATCAGAACTATCCGAATCCGTTCAATCCTGTAACTGAAATCAGATTTGATCTTAATACAAACACCGATGTAATTCTAACAGTTTATAACTCGAACGGACAGCTTGTTAAAGAACTTGTCAATGAAAAATTATTGGCAGGTTATCACAAAGCCAGATTCGATGCTTCAGGTCTAAACAGCGGACTGTATTTTTACAGGCTGAATTACTGCGATAAAGCTATGACGAAAAAGATGATCTTAGTTAAATAAATATGAGAGCCTGAAATGAAGAAAAAATTAAATAATGAAACAATTGACCTTCTGCTTGAAAGAGGGAGCCTTAGAAATTTCTCCGATAAAAGGATCGAGCCTGAAACTCTTGAGAAAATCCTAGCTGCAGGAATTCAGAGCGCATCAGGCGGAAATCTTCAGCCGTATTCTATTATCGTTATTGAAAATCCTAAAACAAATATAAAACTCGGAGATCTGTGCCATCAGAAATTTGTCGGGAAAGCCCCGGTCAATCTGCTTTTCTGCATAGACTGGAACCGCATGAAGCAGATCGCGGATACAGGTTGTGCCCCATTTTCAGCGAATAATGCGTTCAGGCATTTCTGGATAAGTTTTCAGGATACTATCATAGCGGCGCAGAGTATATGCACGGCGGCTGATGCACTCGGTCTCGGTTCATGCTATATAGGAACTGTAATGGAGTTTCTTGATAAACTCATTAAAATGCTCGGACTTCCGAAAGGAGTATTTCCGGTAGTTCTTCTGCCGGTAGGATATCCTTTGGTCAAGATCAGAAAGGCGAATAAATTTCCGCTTGAATTTATGGTGCACAGAGAAAAATATCAGCCTTATGATAACGAGAAACTGTTTGAAGCCTATATGAAAAGGCAGAACAATACGAAGTATGACATTGATGACGAAAAACTGAAGTACATTGAGCAGAACTGCCTTGAGACAGGCGGAAAAGCACTTGTAAAAAAATGTCTTAAAAAAATAAAGGATCAGGGTTATATAAATCCGGTCCAGTACCGCTTCGGGCTGCATTATCCGGCAGGAGTGATGCCTACCCGCAATCAACAATTTATCGAGATCATGAAAAAGCAGGGATTGAACATTTTTGAGAAATGGGAGCCGGATAAAGAAATAAAGAAGTAAAACAAATCGGGCTTTTTTATAATACTGCGGGTTACTTTTTCTTCGATGCAAGCGGGTTAGGTACCAGAGGTATATTTTTCACCATTCCCTGTTTTTCTCTTACTACATCAAGTTCTTCAAAAAGCAGTGCATGAGGCAAAATAAAACTTGCCGGTATTCCTGAAAGATTATATAACCAGCTGTATATTCTTTCACCCACAGGCTGCAGCATCGTATTATAAACCTGCATTTCAGATGATGTCGCGAGAAGTCTTTTGAATGATTTAACGCTGAGTCCTTGAACTTCGGCAAGACTAACTAATTCCTCGCTTTCATCGGAGATATTTACACGGTAAACCCGGATCGTTTTAGAAATGTCTTTTTGCGGATTCCTGTCTCCGCGGGATGAACTCAGGTTTTGAATATCCGCTGCTTCTGAGATCACTTTTCTGACGATATAGGCATATTCAAGATCTTCTTCTATTGCGATTTCGAAAAGCTTCTGTCTGAGCTGCTTACTGTCTAGCGATGTAACAGGATTATTATTGGTCATTTTTATAACACCCGGTCCTGTAACCGCTTTTATTCCTCCGTTGGATAACGCCGGGCGGGAATGTCCGTTGCTGGAATTCATTTTCTGGCTTGGAGTTCTGTCAGCCAATAAATTTTTAAGTACTCCGTTCTCAACCAGAAGTAATTTTTCCGGAGGATTTACACCTTCCGCATCCGTAATAAAACTGCCTGTCAGCGGAGATTTTTCAAATTCTGAAAGAAACGGGAGAGCTTCGATCGTAATATCTCTCGATATTATTTTCTTGTTTATCATAGCTTCAACCGAATTTTCTTTTACTCTGTCCGGAGCCATGTTTATTATATGTTCGTTGCCTAGAATAGGTTTTCTTACAGATACCAGACCGTCAGTTTGTGAAAAGAACATCTGAACAAATGCTTCAGCTGCCGCCTGACCCTCAAATAAAACAGGCCCACTGTATGGTTCCGTTACAGGATTTTTCTGCGTAAGATCTGTAAGATTTTTTGCAGTTTTTTCTATTTCAGCGACCAGAGCTTTTTCATCGGGAAGCTGATTTGTGTTTTTCGCGAACCAGATCACATGATCATTTAATATTTCACCGCCCGGCGCCTGAGTTTCGGCTGTAACTTTCACTGATGCGATCTGAACAGGATATCGGGCTGAGCTTCCTTCGCTGTCTGCGAAATATACCTGTCCGTCAAAAGCGAAAATGTTAACTTCAGATTTCTGTATCACCGGATATTTTTTAAATACAGATGAAAGTGCCCTCGAAAGTTTTTCAAGTTTGAGTTTATTGATCTCATAACTTTGATACGGTACAAGCGACTCATTTTTCGGTGAAGGACTGAAATCATGGATATTCTTTTCCTCGTCGGAAAAGCTCTGCTGGCTGAGTGCTGATATCTTCGCCTCATAATTAGTAACAGCATTCTTAAAATTATTATCAGTGGCCAGCCATAAAGACCTTCGAATATCATCCGAGCCTCCAGTCAGAGGAACTTCATTACTGTTCCTGTTCCAGTACCAGAGAGTGTTCTCGTCAAGATAATTCTCATTAGTTTTTCCGTTCTCGCCTACAAGAATCCTGTTGCTGAATGTTCTGAATGGTTGTTCTTCAGAAAGAATTAAGCTTCCGAGAGTTGATTTGATCTGAAGTGTCCTGGCATCGGAAATGCTGTAGCTTATAAAAGAAGGCGGAAGCATTTTCTCGATCCTTAAGCTGTCAATTCCTCTCTGAATCTCCCGTTTCATCGCATCAGAGATCGGATCGTTTTGGGAATGAAGTGTATTCAATAATAGAACTGCTATAATGAAAGTGATTGATCTCTTCATAAGTTGTCTCCTTTCGTTTTAAAATTAAGGCCTTGGTAAAATCGGCAGTTTTGTCTGATTTTTGTCTTTTCTCTGTGTTTCGATCTGCTTGACAAACAGCGTCGGACAAACAGTCGTTACCGGAACTGATCCTGAAGCAGCTCCGCATGATCCCGTAAAAATGTCATAATCATTCCCAGCGGCTTCAATATTGGAAAAGATGGAAAGGGGTGTCCCGATCAGGTCAACTCCTCTTACGAGTTCATCGGGTCTGCCGTCAACATAAATTTTGTAAACTTCGACCGGTGTTACATTGAATGCATTGGGCACATATCTGCCTGTAAAGGTAAAACCTCCGACTGTGCTTACGAACAGGTATCCGAAATCTTTCCCCTGATTTGTTGCTTCTGCGATCAAAGCAGATCTTAATTCGTCGTTCGATAACGGCTTTCTCGAATTGACGAACATATTTGACTGCCTGCTGACCGCCTGCATTCCGGACTGGGCTCTTCCGTGACCGTTGGAATTAGCGAATCCGCTGATCGGAGTTCTTGACATAAGAAAATCCTTTAATATCCCGTTTTCAACGATCGTTAATTTTTTACCCTGCTGTCCCTGTTCGTCAAATTTATAAGATCCGTTCATATAGAATCTGTCATATTTGTTTATACTTGGATCAAATATTATCGTTAAATTCTCGTTAAGTACTTTTTCGCCGACTTTTTTCTTGAATGTCTGTGCGTCGCTTTCGTCTTTCATGCTCTGGCCTTCGATCCTGTGTCCGAAAATCTCGTGAAAGAAAACTCCGGCTGATGCACCTGATAAAAGCGCAGGTCCTGAAAATGAATCAACTACAGGCGCTGTTCGTAATTTAGTCAGGGTTTCTGACAATTTTTGAGTGTCACTGATAATTACATCATCCGCAGGAAGGTTGCTGGGATAGAATCCGAAATAACTGTTATATAGAGGAAGATCCATGCCGTCATCAGCCTGAGTTTCCCCGTTGACCATTATTCTGCAGGATACTCTGTTTTCTGTAATATTGCTTCCGTCGCTTGATACGAAGTATTTTCTTTCTATGGAGAATGCAAAATAAGCTGTGCCTTTGATCACATCTTTGTTAAGCAGGAACAACGCTGAATATTTTTTGAGCTTTTCTTCCCACAATTTCGTATCTATCTCAAGATTTTTTTCTTTTATGGGATCTTCGTTATAAACAACCGGTTTTTCAACACTGAAATCTTCCGATTTATCTTCATCCTCAACTTTGATCGCCATATTCGCTATTACTTTCGCGTACATATCGGCTGATTTACGGTACTGTTTTTCCGTTTCTTTCCAGAGTACCTGTTTAACACCCTCGGCTATATTTTCGATCGGCAGATCAACACCTTGATCCCAATCGAACCATCCGTAGTTCTCTCCTTTGATCGGGTGAGAATTATCAAGTTTATTTGAACCTACCCTAACGGTCGCGCATAACTTTCTGTCCTGTTTCCAGCCTGACTTGATTATTTGTCCGAATGAAGCTTCGATACTGTAAGTTTTGATGTCGTTTACTCTGTATGACATGTAATACGGCGCAGATTTTTCTTTACTCATCACATCATAATTTCTCTTCAGCTCTTCTTTTAAAATATCAGGAAGTTTGTCCTTCGGAGCAGAAGAAAGTGAAAGAGTCAGGATCAGCAGTGACATAAACAATGATAGTTTCATTAGTCCGTCCTTATTTTTAAATTAAAGTTCATTTCAGCGTGTTGAACATATTCAGAAGTTTAATAAGTAAAGGTTAAAAAATCAATTTGTTTTTTTTAAATTTTTGTTTACGAAAATAAAATATTATTTTCTTGACCGAATAATACAGCGATTTGTTATATTACACTTAAGGAGATATACTTTACCTTGAGATGCGGGTTTATTATGAAAACAGCTGTTTACTTTTTATTAACTATTTCAATTATAGTTTACGGGCAGACATTCACTGATATAAATGCAGGATTGACCGGT
>JAKLPX010000324.1 GCA_022013635.1 Candidatus Delongbacteria bacterium | reverse complement strand
TGACATTATATTTTTGTGCCCAAGTTGAGGTGCTTTGTCTTTCTTGAATAATGGGATTACCAGGTAGGGCAATGGGATTAATCCCATTGTCTAACTGTATCCCATTTTCATACCAGACAGACAAAGCTCTTGAAGATCTTCCTTTTAGGTTATGGATTATCTTTGGTATATCTTCTTTTTGACACACCATCAGAATATGTACATGATCACCGCAAATGTTAAATGCCTTAACATTTAATTTATCTTTCTCTACTGATTCTGCAATAGATTCCGCGATGATTATTTCTTCCTCATTTGTTAGCCATACATAATATTTTGGTTCTCCAGAATAATGAAGCATTCTAGGGGATCTTCTGGAATTATGGGTGGCCCAGGTTATATGGTATGGTTTTAGTCTTCTCATTTATCGTCTCTTTATCGTATCTAGTCTCGGGGAGGGTAGGGGGGATCGGTATGGACAAGGGGATTAATCCCCTTGTCCTATTCCCGTATCCCTTCCCGTATCCCTTCCCGTATCCCTTCCCGTATCCCTTCCCGTATCCCTTCCCGTCCTATCTCCCGATATTCTTTTTCCCTTCGATCCTCTCGACGCTCTTTTTAGCTTGTCTGCCGTAAGAATCATTCGGATGATTCTTTACGATCTCGTTAAGTATCTCAAGCGCTTTATCGTATTCGCCGAGTTCTTCGTAGCAGAGCGAGGTATTGTATGACGCAGTGAGTTTCCATTCGAAAGGGGAGTCTGTTTTTGTCATATATTTTACTTTTAAGAACTCTGTTATTGCCTGTTTGAAATTTTTCATCATCATGTATGTTTCGGCTATAAAGAACTGACAAGCGGCTTCATCATCACCTTTTGCCTCGTAAAGAAGGCGTTTGAAATAGTCGAGAGCCGTGTCGTATTCTTCGTTCCGCTGATAAATATTACCTATTTCTATCCGCTTTTGGAACACATCGTCTTCATCGGGATAATTCGATATATATTCCCTTATCATTTTAGCGGCCGCATCGTTGAATCCCAGCTTCAGATAAAGATCTATTATGTTTTTGTAGGAATTTTTCTTCAGATTATGATCTTTTTTGTATTTGATTATGCTTTGGAATGAAGTAATCGCATTGTCAAATTCCTCTCTGTTGTTATAAATAGCTCCGAGATGATAATTTGTTTCTACGGAAATGTCATCGTCAGGATATTTTTCGACCAGAGTTTTCCAGATATTAAAAGCTTCATCCTTCTTGCCGATGTTATAAAGTACGACAGCTTCACCATACATAGATTTTGGCACCAGCACGCTTGAAGGATAATCCTTTAAAAGAGCTCTGTAACCTTTTATGGCTTTATCGTAATCTTTAAGTGACAGATAGGCATTTGATTTTGCCAGATAGAACTCAGGTTCGTAAATATCCTTGTCGTAGGCGTCTTTATATTTTTTTCTGAAATCGCCTATCAGCTTGTCTCCTTCAGTAACTGAATTCTTTCCGAACTGAGCTTTGATAATTTTCGCTTCGTTCGGCTTTCTGTCCTCCGCTTTATATTTCTTTAAAATATCTTCATATTGATTTATTGCTTTTGTAATATTATTTTTTTCCAGATCAATATCCGCGAGCGCAACCGCTGCAAGATAACTGCTGTCTCCGCCGGAAACAGAGCTTAATGCCTTATAATTCTCTTCAAGCGCGGTTTTATTGTTCTGAGATTTATAAATTTCAGCTAATTTTAGAAGAATATACTGTCTGTCAAGGCTTGCGTTTCTGTTTGAAAGAGCTTTCTGATAAAATGTTTCGGCTTTGTTAAGTTCACCGAGCGCAAAGTATATATCCGCTATATTTTTAGAATAATCTTTTTCGCTGAAATTCCACGATGAAGCTATAACACCTTTATTAAGTTCTTTGTTCAGAGATTCATAAAGTACCAGTGATCTTTCAAGCTTACCGTCGTCGAAATATACTTTTGCTTTTCTTTCGTTTATTTCTATGAATGATGTTGTGTAAAAAAACTTGTCTTCGATCTTACTTAAATATATAATCTTTGATTCCGCGCTTTCAGAGGGATCTTCAGACAGAATGTTCAGGCTTTTAAGAGCAGGATAACCGTTATTATCAGAATCGGAGAGTTTTTTTAATATCATATTACTGTTTGCGAGGTCTCCGCCGGTTCTGTAAAGTTCAGCTTTTATCAATTCTGTATCGGCATAATAAATTGAATTCGTTTTGGACTGAAATACCTCGTTTATTGATTGTATCAGCGATAGGGTAGATGTCAATTTGGATTTTATCGAAAAATATCTGAAAGCAAGAGTGCCGTCAATATCGTCTGTCTGGTCTTTCTTTAAGATACCGAACACATTATCCGAAGCGCTTTCAAGTTCTGCTCCCTCGTACACTCCTCCTGCCATGTCAAGCATTTCTCCCGCGGCTTTAAAACGGAGATTTCTTAAAGTATTCGGATCTGCCAGAATACTTCTGAGAATTTCAAAAGAATTCCTTAAAGCATCTTTTTCAGTGCTCTTGAGTCTGATAATGCAGACAGCTTTTATAAATTTTCCTTCCTGTCCGATATCGCCGTTTTTAAGCAGAACAGTATATTTATCAATAAATTCGCTCGCTCTGGCATAATCTTTCATGTCATAGAAATAGAATCTCGCCCAGTCAAAAAACAGTTTTGATCTGTTTTCCTCAAAGATTGACCTAGATGAAAGATCGGCAAGCTTATCGGTCAGATCATTTTCCCTTATTTTATAATCATTTAGATATTTAAGTCTGGAAACGGAAAGAGCTTTAAATTCCGAAGCGCCGAAATTTCTGATCAGGTAATCATGCTGATCGTAGGCATTCCGCCAGTTCTGCATTTTGAAAGCGCATTCACCTGCAAGAAAAACAGCATCGTCGTTATACTCCGACATAGGATAATTGACGGGCTGGTTCTTTAGAAGTTCATAACCTGCCGAATATTTTCCCGAATCATAGAACGATCTTCCTATCATAAAATTGATCTTTGAAGAATTCTTTTCGTGCGGGAACAGCTCAAGATATTTTTTTAAAACGAGCACGCCTTTTTCATAATTTCCCGACGCAAAATAATTGTTTGATGCGCCTGTAAGTGAATAATTTATCATTTCCTGATCGTTGCCGGCTCCGGAGACAGCCGCATCAAAAAAAGCATCTCCCGCTTTTTCGAATTCTTTCAAAGAATTCAAAGTATGAGCTCTTTTTATTTCAGTCTCCGGCACAATCCCTGATTTCAGGGCGTCTTCGAAGAATTTCAGCGCCGTTGAATAATTTCCTTTGAAGAAGTCAAGTTCGCCTTTAAGTGAATTTATATCTGCTTTGAATTCATCAGGAATATTTTTTTCACCGTCAAGTAATTTTCCCGCTTCGTCGTACCCGTTGGAATTCAACAGCATTTTTGTTAATCTGACAAGAAGAGGAAAATAATTTCTGTCTTTTTTTGATACGCCTTTAAAAGCTTCTTTCAGAATCCTTCTTGCTTCGGATAAACTGTTTTGTCTTTCAAGAAAAAGCGAATATTCAAGACCTGCTTTAGTTTTAATATCACCAGCAGAAGATCTTAATATCTCATAAAATGTCCTGTCAGCGAGTTTTATCTGATTCTCGGATTCATAAATACCTGCAAGGATGATTTGCGAGAGCTTTGTAAAATTATTGTCGTGATATGATTTCTGCAGCAGCGCGGTATTGTCTTTAACCTGTTCCGTCATTCCAATCTCTCTGAACAGCACGATCGCTTTATAATAACTTTCGGGTATCTGATTCGAATTCGGGAAATAATTTTTTAATTGGAGATAATACCTGGCAGCTTTCTCTTTATCGCCGGTCTCATTATATAATTCCGCAGCTTTCAATATAGAAGTCTCGCAATATTCCGATTTCGGATAATCCATGATCAATCTCTGATAATTTCTTAAAGCGTTCTCTTTGTCGCCTGATTCCATATAAGATTCAGCCAGAAAATATTGAACTTTAGGCGCAGAAACGCTCGATCCGTATTGCTCAAGAAAGTTTTTAAACTGCGTAATAGCTACATCATAAATTTTATCGTCGTATAATTTCATTCCGTAGGTCAGGTTTGAACTTTCATCCGACTGACAAAAAACCTGCATAAACGAAAACACAAAATATGTTATAAAAAACAAGTATTTATTCATGTAATATTGCTCCCTTTTATTCTATTATCCAGATCGGATTTGAGTATGCTCTGTGTTCGAGTCTTTTTCCGTTATTATTGGTTGAGGATGTAAATACTTCAAGTCTTATGTAATGATCAATTTTATCGTTAATCAAAGGTATTCTCTCGCTATAATTGTATATTGTTTCGATGAATTCTTTTTTCCAAATAATTTTTTCGTTATAAGAATGAATTGATCCTCTATAAAGCAAAATTGCTTTTATGGATCCTGAATATTTTGATGAATTAATATATAATTCGGCTTCCATATCTCCGGAATCAGCTACAAAAGTGTTTCCAATATCGTATATTTTATCCCCGTTGTCTATATTCAATAAAATATGAGGACCGTTTGTGATATAAATGTTACCGCTCTTTAAACCTGATATGACGGCATTTTTATCATTTGATTCCGAAAAAATTACTGTCCTGCATTTACCGAATATCTGTTTGTTCTTTGAAATCAATCTGAACATGGGGAATTTTATTTGTCTGAAAACATTAAAATTACCGTGAGCATCGCTGCCTGCAACAATAAATATTTTTTCTCCTTTGAGCAGTAACTTGATCCATTTAGTCAATCCTGCAAAAAAATTCTCATCGAAATCACCGTTTAATATCTGAATGTGTGAAATATTATTCTTAGTGATATCATCGGTGCTCCATACCCCTCTTTTTACCAGCAGATACTCTAATAATGGTGTTTTATTAAAAGGATGAGCTGCAATAGCCAATGAGGATTCTTTCAGATTATCCGTTACATCGGATATCGAATTTCCGCTTCTTGTTTTAAACCACTCTTCCGCGCTGTCGCCTCTTCCGTAAAAAAATTCGTCATCGTACGCAATCAGATGAACATTTCTTTGTTTATTGTTTCTTACCGTAATTTCTTCACCTGGTAAGATAGTGACTTTTTCGTTAGAGTTGTCAATACAGCTTTGCTTCATAGCTTCATATTTCTTTAATTCGGGATCATGCGCAAAATAATTATTAAACTCATCGTCCAGATCGTAAGAATGATCGGTTAATGCAAAAAAGTTCAGACCCAATGATTCAGCGCATCTTCTGGTAGCTAACACCGGAGAACCGAATTCAACCTGATCGGTTGTAAATTCAGAATGATAGTGCAGATCGCCCTGAATATAATTCTCGAATAATTCTTCATCATCGGCAAGAAATACTTCAAAATCAGAATTTATTCCTATAAAATTATCATTGACGATTTCTCTATAAGAGCCGTTAATATAGGTTTGTATTAATGCGCTTACTCTTACAAAACCATTTTTTTCCTCAAAAACAAACTCAAACTCCTGAAAATAATTCTTCGAATTTATCTTCTCGCCTATCAAAAAAGTTTTAATAAAAGCCGATCCGTCCTCAAACAGGAAATGGAATTTTACCGCCCATAACAAAATAGGGAAGAGGTCGGCATCTTTTATTATTAAAAATACAGGGATATTATTATTTAATGTTTTATAAGGCATGTCTATCAATACTTCAGGCTCTTTTAAATAATATTTTGAAAACCGTAAATATCTGAACCTGTAGTGGATTTCAGGATAAAGAAGTATTAAAGGTAAATAGCCGGAATACATATCGTCTGCCTATGAAATTTTATCTTTGTTGACTCTGCCCGTAAGAAAAGCGGTAGCTGCTATCAGACCTGCAAAACCGAGAAGCTGTAAAATAAAGAAATTCTTAAGAAAGTAATTTGCGACGCCTTCCTGGAAATTTACAAAAAGGATAAAAGCTAGAATATTTAGAAGTCTGACCGGAAAAATTATCTCGTATCTGGTTTGAATCAATCCGCTGAAAATAATCATCCAGAAACCGTATAAAGATATTATAAGAAAATAGCCTAAATAACCTTTTTCGAAATTTGCGTTCAGAATTTCCAGCCTGTTCAGGTAAATTGCGAAAATCGTGAAAATTGTTCCGGATATTAATCCTACAAGAAAGATCGCAATGCTTTTTGATACAAAGATCTGCCTTAATGAAAAACCTTTGCCTAAAAGCAAAGAAAATCTTCTATGAACTCTTTCCATATAAAAGCTGTAATCAATCAACGGCGAGGCAAAGAAAAAGCCAAAAAAGAAGAAAGGAAGAATATTTGCGTTTTTTTCAAATAGAGAGTAGAATATAACATAAATTATCAACAAAAAACTCAGCATCAGTTTTATTCTGACTTTCGAATCTTTTCTTATTACAAAAAATTCCATCCGTATTAGTCTTAAATAATTTCTCATAAATAATCAGTTAAAAAATTCTACGGCATTTTTAAATATTCTTAATCCGTCTGATCCTTCTTCATCCGACAGATCTCTGAAGTTAGGATGCTGAAATTTCTCCGAATTTCTTTCGGGATGAGGCATCATTCCCAAAGCATTTCCGGTTATATCAATCAAGCCGGCAACTCCTCTGGGCGAACCGTTAGGATTGAACGGATATTCTTCAGTTGGTTTGCCAAAAGGGTCAATATATTGAAATGCTACAAGATTCTTTTCGAATAATTTATCAAATTCACTATCCGAAAGCGTTAATAATTTCCCTTCGGCGTGTGCCGACTGAATCCTAATTTTTTTTCCGTTCATTCCTTTCAGCCACGGGGATTTGACTTTATCCGGAACCACAAGATCAACCCATCTGCATTCGAAACGCGCTTTGTCATTCCAATATAGAGATACTTTAGGATCTCCCAAAGTGCCGTAAGGGATAATGCCCAGAGTCGTAAGTACCTGAAATCCGTTGCAGATTCCGATGGTCAGATTCCCTTTTTCAATAAATCTATATATGTCATCTTTGAGCTTAAGAAGCTTAAGCGCGAATATTTTACCGCTTTTCACATCGTCACCGTACGAAAATCCTCCCGAAAAAGATAAGATATCGTAATCAAGAATTGTTTTTGTTTTATCAAGAAGATGATTCAAATGTACTTCATCATTTTTCGCGCCGGATAATTCAAAAGCTCTGCCGGTTTCGATATTACAGTTTATACCGTCTGTGATTATAGTTAGAACTCTGGGTTTCATAAATTCAGCCTTAAAAAATTAGTCATTAATATTTCTTTATATTAATCTTCAGCATTTCCGATAAACTATCGTAAATTTCATAAAATTCATCTCTTATTTTACCTTGATATATTCGCGAGTCGGTTAATCTTGAAGGCTTTACATCTGAAAGATCTATTTCTGGTATTTCCACGCCGTAATAATTCAGCGGATCTATTCCGGAAACATTGAATTCAGAACTCTTTACATTATAATGTTCAATCAAAAGTTCAGAAGGCAATTCAATTCCTGACAAACCGAAATCGGGATCGTTTAACATGATTGAAAATATATCTTTGCATTTCAGACCCCTGAGCGAAAAAAGAAGCATAGGTTCAAATATTACTTCGTTGAAGATTCTGTGGAGCACAGCTGCAGTATGTTCGCATTTTTTTGTTTTTCCGCATGAGCATCTGTGCGTAATTTCGTCCCATGACGGAAAAATATCTATATTTCTGTCAAGTAATAATTTATTAAGCTCTTTTGAAAATATTCCGTTAATCAGATCTGTGGCAAGATGCATATTTTCGGAAAATAATGCTGAAATAGATTGAATGTC
>JAKLPX010000323.1 GCA_022013635.1 Candidatus Delongbacteria bacterium | reverse complement strand
CAAGCATTCTCTTAACCAATTAGAAAATCCAATGACAATCAGGTTCCTGAGAAGAGAGATAGCCAGAATGGGAACAATAGTCACTGAAAAAGAAAATACTAAGTAATTTGTGCATAAGGATTTTCAATTAGGATAAAATCTTGAATCACAATTTGTTGGAGCAAAAAAGAATGGTAGAACAAAGAAAAAATTTGAAAAAAGTTAGGTCGGGAGTTGTTGTAAGCGATAAAGTGGATAAGACAATATCCGTATTAGTCGTAAGAAAGGTTAAGCATCCAACCTACAAAAAATATTACAACAGGAGCAAGAAATATTTGGCTCATGATCCGGAGAACACATGTAAAGAGGGTGATACCGTAAGAATAAGAGAGTGCAGGAAGCTGAGTAAGAATAAGTCATGGTGTCTAATTGAAGTTGTAGAAAGAAAAAAATAATACTAAGGTCCAGAGATGATACAAGAAGAAACAAGGTTAACAGTAGCCGACAATACAGGGGCAAAATCAGTACTTGCTTTTAGAATTTTAGGCGGAACTAAAAAAAGATATGCAAGAGTCGGAGATATAATAATTTGTGCAGTAAAAAGCGCAATACCCGGCGGATCTATAAAAAAAGGCGATGTTGTCAAAGCCGTCGTAGTCAGGACAAAAAAGGAATTCAGAAGACCTGACGGATCTTACATAAGATTTGACGAAAATTCGGCGGTAATCCTAGACGAAAAAGGTGAACCGAAAGGCACAAGGATATTCGGACCTGTAGCAAGAGAGTTGAGAGATAAAGGTTATATGAAAATAATCTCTCTGGCTCCAGAGGTTTTATAACTTAAAAAATGGTTTGCAAAAGATGAAAATTATTAAAGATGACAAGGTTAAAGTTATTGCCGGCAATAATAAAGGAAAAATCGGCAAAGTCCTTAAAGTTATTGTTGATAAAAATAAGGTAATCGTGGAAGGAATAAACCTTGTTAAAAAACACCAAAAACCTAACCAGACGAATCAACAAGGCGGCATAATTGAAAAAGAAGCTCCTATTCATGTTTCAAATGTAATGATAGTATGCTCAAATTGCAATGAAGCCGTAAGGATATCAAAAAAAAGAACCGAAGACGGAACAGTTGAGAGAATCTGTAAGTCTTGTAACAAAGCTGTTTAAGGAATGAGGAAAATAATGTATAATCAACCAAGATTGAAAATCAAGTATCGCGAAGCGGTATGTCCTTATTTGATGGGAAAGTTCAAATATAAGAGCGTGATGCAGATTCCTAAAATTGAGAAAATAAAGCTTAATATGGGAGTCGGAGAAGCGATTAAGGATAGTAAACTTCTTGATTCCGCTGTTGAAGAACTGACTCTGATATCAGGGCAAAAACCTGCAATAAGCAAAGCAAAAAGATCGGTATCAAACTTTAAGCTTAGAAAAGGAATGAAAATCGGCACTCATGTTACTTTAAGAGGGGCTATGATGTATGAATTCCTTGATCGGTTAATTGATATATCTATTCCAAGAATAAGAGATTTCCAGGGTATGGCAGTCGAGTCTTTCGACGGCAGAGGAAATTATAATTTCGGAATAAAGGAACAGACCGTCTTCCCTGAAATAAAGTTTGATAATGTTATCAGAGCTAACGGACTAAATGTTACTATTGCGACCACTGCTAAAACCGATGAAGAGGCTTATGAACTTTTAAAGTCTGTCGGTTTCCCGTTTAAGAAAACAAAAACCGAGGATAAGTAATGGCAAAGAAGTCAATGATAGCTAAGGCTAACAAAATTCAAAAATTTAAAGTAAGGCAGTATCTCAGATGTCAAAGATGCGGAAGACCGAGAGGTTACATGAGAGAATTTGGCGTTTGTAGAATTTGTTTTAGACAACTGGCAGGTTTCGGAGAAATCACGGGCGTAAAAAAAGCAAGCTGGTAATCTAAGGTTTATACTCACAAGGAGAAAATAAAAAATGACAATGACAGATCCTATTGCTGATTTACTGACGAGAGTAAGAAATTCGACAAAATCAAAGCACAAGTATGTTGATGTACCTGCCTCGAATGTCAAAAGAAAGATCGTTAAAATCATGCTTGATCAAGGTTTAATTGAAAAATATGTCAATATTAAAGATGATAAACAGGGGATCTTAAGAGTTTATCTTAAGTACGATGAGTACGGGAAAAGTTTGATTAGCGGGTTGCAGAGGGTTAGTAAACCCGGTTTGAGGATGTATTCAAATGTAAGTGAAATACCTAGAATAAAGAACAATTTCGGTATGGCGATTTTGTCAACCTCAAAAGGTGTAATCACTAATAAGAAAGCCAAAGAGTTAAATGTTGGCGGCGAAGTTCTGTGTTATATTTGGTAAGAGGTGATTGAGTGTCAAGAATTGGTAAAAAAGCAATAAAACTTCCTAAAGGTGTCAGCATAAAAGTTGATGGGAAGAATGTAGCCGTAAAAGGCAAAAAGGGCGAATTAAGCCTTGTATTACCGGAAGTAATAAATATTGAAACTTCCGATGAGATGATTGAGGTAAAAAGAAACGACGAATTAAAAACGACCAGAGCGCTTCATGGTTT
>JAKLPX010000322.1 GCA_022013635.1 Candidatus Delongbacteria bacterium | reverse complement strand
TTTTGACGAGAATTCTTATTACGGAATGAAATTCTTTTATGAGGGGAAGGAACTTTTTCAGGATTATGATATGAAAATTTATAATATGAGAGTGAATTATTAATCTTGCCAACTGAAATTATTTTCCGTATTTTATGCGGTAATTATAAAACGAGAAAAACTAATGAAATTTTATGAGGAGAACTCTGTATGAAAAAATCAATCATCGTCGTTATCATTTTTGCGCTGTTTGTATTGAACGCAAAGATGGAGGAGTATGACAGGAAATCAATTTCCGTATTTAAACTTGATGTTCTCGACGCTGCCAAAATGGCAGCAAATCAGGATATTGATCAGATATACGAGATGATTTTCGACAAATTTGTAGGAATGGGCCGTTTTGATTACAACCCTATTCCGGCCGGAGTTACCGATCCTGCAATGCTTTTTGAGATCGTGAAAGAATATACTTCGACAAAGATCGAAGAAAGAGCCGCAAAACAGTGGGATATCAAAAACGAGTATTACGGAACGAATTTCGTTACGGGCGAGAATGTTGATAAAATCATCAGCGGCGCATACATTTTCTTTCCCACTTTGGAGACTTATGTAATAGCAAAAAAGAAAGACAGCGACGATTTTACAGTAGCGCTCAGCGTAATACTTGAGGTTTATTCAGCAACAAATACCGGAACAGTTGAAGCTCCAGTCTGGGAACCGCTGCTGATTTCGACAGTCAGTGCGAAAGGTTCAAATGCTTTTGGAAATCTTTTTGATATTGACTTATTAAAAGATAAGAAGAAAGATAAGAGAGTTGAAGCAGTAAAATCAGCTACGAACGGAATGCTTTTATTCCTCGAAAAGGAAGTCAGGAAGCTGGATGTTTTCAAGATAAAAGCTTTAGTAACGAAAGCCGAACCGAAAAAAGACGAAATATCTTTCAATTTCGGTAAAAATGTCGGCATAAATATGGATGATGCTTACACAGTAGGTTATTTTGAAAAAGACGCTTCAGGCAGCGAAAAATATGTCGAAACCGGCTTTATGAAAGTAAGAAAAATCAAAGATCAGGAATCTGTTTCACAGCTTCTTATTGTAACCAACCCCAAAAGACAGAAAGAAGAGGAATTATATAATGAATACGATCAGTGCTACGAGTATCCGCTCGTCGGACTTAATATTTTCATAAATGGCGGAGCTAACAGCTTCAAATTCTGGGGAGATACAGATTACACAGCAGGTGATACAGAATTAGTTGAAGAAAATGTCAATGGCTTCGTAGGAATAAATCTTGAGTACGATGTTGCTAAATTCGTAAAAATTCCAGAACTTTATCTTAATGTTTCAGCAGATCTATTGACCGCGCAGTTGGGAAGTATAACTGATGATTACGGAACTGATGAGTTCGAAACATCTTCAGTGATCGCTGAATTCGGTATAACAAAGAAATTTTTCAAAAGGCAGTTCGGCTGGTACATTGGAGGAGATATCGGTTATCTGGCAATGACTTCAAAAAGTGATAATTTCCAAGATTTGGATGGAGATTTTTATTCTGTCGGAGGCAAAGTTAAGGCGGGAATTAACTATATGATCAACAAAAATTTACTTTTCGATGCTGGAGCAGGATTCAGATTCTATGGCGAACTTCTTAATGAAAACGGAGATGAAGTATCTGAATTAATAGATACAAAATATGAAACCGAATACGCCGGCGAAGGCTGGCTTACACCTTCAGGTTTCGTTTTCAGAGTCGGACTAGGTTATACACTATAATAATAAAATCGGAGTTTAGTATGAGAATCAAAGCTATAGTATTAACTTTTATTTTACTTACTGTTTCATTTGTTTTCGGGCAGACAAGTGCGTATATGCAGGATCATAATGTAACAGAAATAGAAGTACAGGGAGTCGGATCATCAATGCAGAATGCGATAACTGACGCAAAAAGAAACGCAATCGGGGCTGCAATAGGAACTTACCTGCAGTCTGAACAGGAAATGCAGAACTACATGACAGTTAAGGATAAGGTTCTTGCAAAAAGCGAAGGTTTCGTAAAATCTTTTGAATTGAAAGACAAATCAAAAGGACCCGACGGAGCCTGGACAGTTACGATTAAAGCCGCCGTTACGAAAGACATGATAATGAGCGATCTTGAAGCTTTGGGAATTCTGATGTCTCAATTAGATAATCCTTCACTTGTCGTTTTCTATGCGCCAAAAGGAGTTCCTTACGATCAAAGATTTACTGAGCAGGGGATCAACCAGATAAACCAATATTTCACTACGAACAGATATAATGTTTACGATCTGGATCAATTGAACGCGATGATCGAAGACGACATGAGCATGAAACAGATCTCTATCGGTGAAGATGTTGATATGGCACAGATACTTGCAAAGAAATTAAAGACAGATATTTATGTTACCGTCTCGCTGATATTGGAAGATCTCGGGAACGGAAAGAAGAAAGCCAAAGCTACGGCAAAGATATTCAATGCTTCCACAGCAAAACTTTTGGGAGTTCAGAACGGATATTCAGACGAGATATTCGGAAATACAACGGCTTTCGATGCCAATATTGATCAGGCTGTTAAAAAGCTTATGCCATTGATCATGAATCAGGTCAAAGGATTCTGGAAAGAACAGATTGACAAAGGCAAGCAATATGTAATACTGTTCAGCAAACTTCCTCAGGGAAGAAAAGTTAAGGCGGCTATTCTCGGAGTTTTGCAGTCTGAAGCTAAGGAAGTCAAGAAAGTTTCAACTGAAGAGTATCAGGTATGGCTGAATACTTCGATTGATGATTACCTTGATAAGATAGGCGACGCTATACAGGAGCAGATCTACGAAGGAAAGGATTTCGATTATTCCAACAGAGGCGACCGTATAGATATTTTTCCGACAAAGTAAAAGTAAAGAAATTTAAGGGCAGACTAATATCTGCCCTTTTTTATTCCTAAAAATTATTTAGTTGAAAATTCTGAATATAATTAGCATATTGTTAATGAATTTATAATAAGGAGCCGGCAATGAAGCTGAAAATGTCTCTGATACTGATAATTATGTTTATTTTATCATCTTGCGTCACAGTAAAATATGTTTCACCTATGGAAAAAGATCAGGATGAGATTGATGACCAGTCTGTGGTACAGGAAGTACAGGCAGAAAAGAAACTGACAACCGGCAACCAGATAAGCCAGTATTCGCACGATCAGAATATTACCGAAGTTGAGGTTACAGGTATCGGAGCGGACAGGGACAGTGCTGTCAGAGCCGCTCAGAGGAACGCGATAGAAACAGCTATCGGAACCTATCTTGTTTCCGAACAGGAAATGCAGAATTATATGACCGTTAAGGATAAGATTCTCGCAAAAAGCGAAGGATTTGTTAAATCATATTCAGTTATTGATCAGGCAAGGGAAGCTGACGGAAGCTGGACTGTAACGATCAGAGCGGCAGTCACAAAAGATATATTGATGAGCGATCTCGAAGCACTTGGTATTCTTCTGGCGCAGATAGGAAATCCTTCTATGGTCGTATTTTATCAGCCAAAGGGAATTCCTTATGATAAAAGATATACCGAACAGGCAATCAATCAGATCAATCAGTATTTTACAATAAACAGATACAATATCTATGATCTTGACCAGTTAAACGCTTTGATCGAAGACGACATGAGTATGAAGCAGGTAGCTTTGAACGAAGATGTTGACATGGCTGAAATTCTGGCAAAGAAATTAAAAGCTGATATATATGTGACCGTAGCTATCGTTCTGGAAGATCTCGGTAACGGAAAGAAGAAAGCTAAAGCTACTGCAAAAGTATTTAACGCTTCAACGGCAAAACTTTTGGGTGTGCAGAACGGATACTCTGACGAGATTTGGGGAAATAATACGGCTTATGACGCGAACATTGATCAATCCGTTAAAAAACTCATGCCACTTATCATGAATCAGGTAAAAGGATATTGGGTAGAACAGCTTGACAAGGGAAAGCAGTATATTTTGATGTTCAGCGGACTTCCTGAAGGCAGGGAATATAAGCAACTGCTGCAAGACATTCTGACGGCAAAGGCTAAAGAGTTAAAGAAAGTATCTTACGAAGAATATAATGTCTGGATAACTAATTCAGTTGACGAATATATCAGTTCAATCGGCGATGAGCTTGAAAGCAAGATATACGGAAAGGGTTTTGATTACGAAAATCGCGGAGACAGGATCAATATCTTCCCTGTAAAGAAATAACAGCCAAGGATAACGCCGTGAATACCGGTTATGGAACAATTATCATCATTTTTCTGCACTGCACAAACATTCCGCGATCTTACCGTTCTTAATTACTTTCCTGACAAGGTTCATTCCCATGCTATACGGTATTTCGCTTAATTCTTTGATGTCCATTATAAGAAGATCCGCTTTTTTGCCTTTACCTAATGAGCCTATGTATTTTTCAAGCCCTAGAGCTTTTGCGCCGCCTAAAGTTGCTGCCCATAAGAGTTCTTCGGCGGTAATATGGAGATAGATTGCTGAGATCGTCATTATAAAGGGCAGGGAATAGCAGTAGCATGTACCGGGATTAAAATCGGTTGACAGAGCTATGATTCCGCCCTTTTCAATTATCTTTCTTGCAGGCGGATAATCGGGCATTCCGATAAAGAATGAAGCTCCCGGCATCAGGTTGAATACGACATTCTTCCCTATCATGTCGTCAATGGCTTTATCTGAAATGTATTCGAGATGATCAGAACTCAAAGCACTCAGTTCTGCGGCGAGTTCGCTGCCTCCGTTGCATGTAAGCTGATCTGCGTGAATTTTTACCTCAAGTCCATGTTCTTTCGCCGCCGTCAGTATTCTTCTGCCTTCTTCAACCGTAAAGTAATTTTTCTCAATAAAAATATCGCAGGCTACGGCTAATTTCTCTTCGGCGATTTTAGGTATCATTTCATTAATTAACAGGCTGATATAGCCTTCTCTGTCATCTTTGAACTCATCGGGAATATCATGCGCGCCTAAAAATGTCGGTATCAGGTCAATTTCCAATGTCTCATTCAGCCTTTTAATCACTTTAAGCATCTTAATTTCGTCATTCAAGGTCAATCCATAGCCCGACTTAGCTTCAAGCGTCGTCGTACCGAATTTTAAAAATTCCTTCATCCTTCCTAAAGATACTTTATAAAGCTCATTCTCGGTCATCGCTCTTAATTTTTTTACGCTGTTCTTTATCCCTCCGCCTGCTTTGGCAATATCAATATAGGACATTCCCGCGTTCATCATCTCAAATTCCTTATCTCTCAATGCGGCAAAAATCGGATGTGCGTGGGAATCAACAAAGCCGGGAATAACAGACATTCCTTCGGCATCAATTACTTCATAGTTCTCTAATCTTATCGCATTAATTTCAATCTCGTTACCTACAATTTCGTCAATTTTTCCGTTCTTTATTATAACGGAACAATTTTCAATAATATCAATTTTTCCGAACGAATTTTCTTTCGGATTAAATAATTTTCCTATGTTATTGATTATCAGACTATTCATCACTTTTTCCCCGCGTGAATTATTATCTGTCAAAAGTAAGTAAGATAATTAAAGAAATCAATTTATTTCCTCTACACTTTATTCCTCAGGCTCACTTCCTCGATGACATCGTGATCGAGATCGCCGGTCATGATCTTCATGAATAATGTGCCGTGCTTTTTTAGGTTCTGAACCGTATCGAATTCTTTAACCGTATTATCGTCTATTACTAAAACCTTATCTGCGTGAGATGCGGTCGCCAATCTGTGCGTTACGATTATGCAGCTTGTGTCGGGAAGGTTTTTCCTGAAGTTTTCCCAGAATGTTTTTTCGGTATTGGCATCCATTGCGGCTGTGCAATCGTCCATGAGCAGAAGTTTCGGCTTTCTGATCAGCGTTCTCGCTATTGAAACTCTCTGTTTCTGACCGCCGGACAAACTTAAGCCTTTTTGTCCGAGTACTGTTTCGAGCCCTTTCGGAAATGATTTTATTTCTTCGGTCATTATGGCCGTATCAAGGCCTTTTACGATCTCTTCGTCTGTAAATTTATCGCCGAGTTCGAGATTGTTTTTTATTGTTTCGGAGAAAAGTACATTTTCCTGTTTTATATAGCCTATAACTGATGCGAGTGACTCGTGTGCTATATTTTTTATCGGAGTTCCGTTTATGAAAATATTTCCCTGACCGGTTATAAGGTTGCCTGCTATAATTTCCAAAAGGGTAGATTTTCCGCTTCCCAAAGGCCCTACTACGGCAATGCTTTCGCCCTTTTTGAGTTCGAATGAGATACCGCTTAAAATATCCTTTTCAGAATCGTCATATCTGAAGGAAAGATTCTCAATTTTTAAATCAAGAAAATCGGATAAATTCACTTTATCGCCGTTATTCTCAGGATAATCAAATTCGGTAATATCTGTTTCCTGCAGTCTGTCAACATAACGGAAAGCCTGTTTAGATGAAGCGTAAAACCAGCTTATTGTCCAGATAGGGTCAACCAGTCTCTGTAGA